>JABIQF010000045.1 GCA_018668095.1 Cellvibrionales bacterium | reverse complement strand
CTTTTGTATCGAGCGTGCTGGGAATATCGACCCCAGATTGGATTTGTTTGGGAGAGGCGTTAGCCAATATGCTATCTATTGCGTTAATGGCAATACGTGCCTCGCGGCTTACATCTTTATCGCGCCTGTCCTTAATGGCATCTAGCTCTTCTAAGACCGTCATGGGAATAACCACTTGATGCTCGTTAAAAGCATGTACGGCCATGGGGTCATGCAGTAATACATTGGTATCAATAACAAACGTTTTTTTCATACAACTCTCTCGCTTGAAATAATAATTTTGGCTTGTACTTATGATGTTATTTTTGGCTAGATTCTATGTGGTTATTAAAGGTTAAGTTTTTTTATTTGAGGGCTCTCTTTATGATAAACAAGTGGTGATAAGCAAATCGTGATAAGCAAATCGTGATTCATTTTTCTAAGAGTTTGATCGTAAAAAAAGAAAATGTCCAGCGTATTATTTTAATCGATGATCAATCCATTGCGTTCAGCGTCAATAAGAAAAGCCGCCGTGATATTCGAGGGCTTCTTGTCTAAATAAAAATGTCATTGGTTCTGTTTTCTTAAGACCGTTAAGGTGTCTTTTTGTTCACTGATGAGGGTGGTCTAAACCAGAGCTAAAAAAGGGTGTTTTTTTATAGGGGGCTAAGGAGCATTTATGGTTGCTTGATGGGAGATTAAAAGGTGGATTTAACGAAGTCGCAAATTACCACCATAAAACGCATTTTGAATGATGCGGATGTCGCCTTAATCTGCGACAATTTACAGCTGAAATACACGCCATTCAATAATCGGCATAATCAGCATAGTGGGCTTCATCAGAATGATAAATAATGGCCCCGTGTATACTGAATAACCAGCAAGTGAAAATGAGATTACGCGGCCTATGACCGACACACCAACCGATTTTCCAGATTCTGCCGATAATTTTGGCGCTGAGCAGCAATCAATAAAAGAGTATGCCGAAAAGGCTTATCTTGATTACTCTATGTATGTCGTCTCGAATCGTGCTTTGCCGCATATCGGTGATGGGCTTAAGCCAGTACAGCGTCGTATTGTTTATGCGATGTCAGAGCTCGGTCTTAAGGCATCGGCCAAATACAAAAAATCGGCACGAACTGTTGGTGACGTTATCGGTAAATTCCATCCGCATGGCGATAGCTCTGTGTATGAGGCCATGGTTTTGATGGCTCAGCCGTTCAGTTATCGTTATCCACTCATTGATGGGCAGGGCAACTGGGGCTCGGCAGACGACCCTAAATCCTTCGCCGCTATGCGTTATACCGAATCTAAGCTAACGTCTTATGCCGATGTGTTGATGGCTGAGGCTTCGCAAGGTACCGTTGATTGGCAGGCGAATTTTGACGGCACTTTGTTTGAGCCGGTTTTGCTGCCAGCCAGAGCACCTAATATATTACTAAACGGCACCACGGGTATTGCGGTGGGTATGGCGACAGATATACCGCCACATAACCTCACCGAAGTCGTGTCTGCCTGTATTCATATGTTAGAAAAGCCAAAGGCCACGGTTGGCGATTTGTTTGAATTTGTGAAAGGCCCCGATTTTCCCACTGACGCTGAGATTGTGACTTCGCCTGAAGCCATTCGCGAAATGTATGAGCTCGGCAAGGGCAGTTTGAAGATGCGAGCTATTTACGACACTGAGCAAGGCGATATTGTGGTTACTGCTTTGCCGCATCAGGTATCAGGTGCCAAGGTGTTAGAGCAAATAGCCGCGCAAATGCAGGCTAAAAAATTACCGATGGTCGTTGATTTACGTGATGAATCTGATCATGAAAACCCTACGCGTCTGGTTATTGTTCCTAAATCCAATCGGGTTGATGTCGATACGCTAATGTCACATTTGTTTGCCTCTACTGATCTTGAGCGCAACTACCGTGTCAATATGAATATGATAGGCACGGATGGTCGTCCACAGGTTAAGAATTTAGCGGGCATAATTAAAGAATGGTTGTCTTATCGTAAAGATACCATTGGTAAGCGCTTGAATTACCGTTTAGAAAAAATTCTTAATCGCTTACATTTGTTAGACGGTTTGTTAATTGCTTTTCTTAATTTAGACGAAGTGATTCATCTTATTCGTACTGAAGATCAGCCGAAAAAAGTATTAATGAAAAAGTATGCATTGAGCGAGGCTCAGGCGGACTACATTCTTGATACACGCTTACGTCAGTTAGCACGCCTTGAAGAAATGAAAATTAAGGGTGAGCAAGAAGAGTTAGCTCGCGAGCGCGATGATATTCAAAAAACGTTGGGCTCTGATGCCCGTATGAAAACGTTAATGAAAAAAGAGTTATTAGCGGTTATTGAAGAATACGGTGATGATCGTCGCTCGCCTATTGTTGATCGCGAAGCTTCAACAGCTTATACAGAAGATGATATTACGACAGTTGATCCCATTACTGTTGTATTGTCGGCTAAAGGCTGGATACGTGCAGCTAAGGGTCATGATATTGATCCTGAGTCACTGAGTTATAAATCGGGTGATAATTATAAGTTGTCAGCTAAAGGAAAAAGTAATCAATCGGCTGTGCTATTAGATTCTACAGGCCGAAGTTATTCTGTGCCGTCGAGAACCTTACCATCTGCTCGCGGTCAGGGCGAGCCATTAACGGGAAGTATTAGTCCGCCGTCGGGCGCGACTTTTGAAGGCCTGATGATGGGCGGTGGTGATGACCTTTACTTGTTAACAACTGATGCAGGTTATGGTTTTGTTGCGCGTTTAAGTGATATGCATGCCAATAAAAAAGCGGGTAAGAATTTAATCACTATTCCAAAAGGCGGCCAAGTGATGGCGCCAGCAAAGGTAGACGATGTCGACGATGGATTGCTCATTTCTGTCAGTAATGATGGCCGCATGCTTATTTTCCCTATTAGCGACTTGCCTGTAATGGCGCGCGGTAAGGGCAATAAGATTATGAATATACCGAGTGCAAAATTGGCATCCCGCGAAGAGTTTATGTTGTCGGCCGTGGTGATGAAAAAAAGCGATGCATTAATTATTCATGCAGGTAAGCGTCACTTAAAAATGAAACTCGCCGATTTAGAACATTACTTTGGTGAGCGTGCGCGTCGAGGTAATAAATTACCACGAGGTTTCCAAAAAGTAGATGCTATTGTTGTTGAAGTTAAAAGTTAGTTTTTTTGAAAAAGCACTAAAAAATAGTCAGTGATATTCAAAAATATTTAAATTAAATACATAGGTTCATAATGTGAGTGACGTAACACTAATAAAAATCGCTGGTCCTGATCAACCCGGTATTACCTTGTCAGTCACAACTTTGCTAGCTGAACAAGCTATTAATGTTTTGGATATTGGACAGGCGGTTATCCACAATAATTTAGCGCTTGGTTTACTCGTTGAGATTCCTCAGAAGGTGGATCAAAATATTCTGTTTAGTCGCGTCAGTGATCAACTAGAAAAGTTAGGCATGTCAATTGAATTGAGTGCAATAGGCGCCGAAGATTATGAGGCGTGGACAACAGAGCAGGGCAAGCCTCGCCATATTGTTACCTTGTTAGTTCGTAAAGTAAAAGCCGAACATATCAGTGCTGTAACGGCGCTGGTCACTCAATACGGATTGAATATTGATAAAATCACGCGCCTTTCTGGGCGTGTACCTTTAGAAAAAGAAACTGAGCAATCAAAAGCCTGTGTTGAATTTTCATTATGCGGTGACTTAGAAGATGCGAAAATTGTTAGACGATCATTATTAGAGTTGGCCACAACACTCAATATTGATATAGCTTATCAAGAAGATGATATGTTCCGTCGTAATCGTCGCTTAGTTGTCTTTGATATGGATTCAACATTAATTGAAGCCGAAGTCATTGATGAGTTAGCAAAAGTCGCGGGTGTTGGTGATCAGGTGTCAGCAATCACTGAGTCGGCCATGCGTGGCGAAATCGATTTTAATGAAAGCTTTGAGCGTCGAGTTGCTTTATTGAAGGGTTTAGATGAAGCGGCATTAGAGTTAGTTGCTGGTCAGTTAAAGTTGACTGAAGGCGCAGAAACGTTAATGGTGACATTGAAACGTTTAGGCTATAAAACGGCGATTTTATCGGGTGGCTTTAAATATTTTGGTAACAAGCTACGTGAAAAGTTAGGCTTCGATTATGTCTATGCTAATGAATTAGATATTGAAGGCGGCGTAGTGACTGGTAAGGTGACAGGTCAAATTGTTGATGGCAACCGAAAAGCTGAACTGTTGAAAGATATTGCACGTCGAGAAAATGTCGCGCTTGAGCAGGTGATTGCGGTGGGTGACGGCGCTAACGATTTGCCGATGTTGAGCATTGCTGGTTTAGGTATTGCGTTTCGCGCTAAGCCACTCGTGAAGGCCTCGGCACGTCAATCTATTTCAAACTTAGGCTTGGATAGTATTTTATATTTATTGGGCATAACTGATAGAGAGCGTTTAGCGGCTAAGGATTGATTTTAAACAGCGGAATCAATCTTTCGACTTAGCCAATATCAGAAAAATCATAATCCATATTGTCTTGTGGTGCCTGCAAGTAGTTTCCTTGAACAAAGCCTATGCCGGTCTGCCATAGTTGGGCTAGGTCACCCGCGCTATTTACGTCTGTGGCAATGCATGTGGCGTTATTTTCTTTAGCCAATGTAATCATGCTTTTAATTAATTCTGGCTCGGCGTCTTCGCCATTCATTTTTTCTGTCAGCTGTGCAGTGAGTTTCAGTGTGTCTGGCATTAGCTTTTGAATTAAATCGATATAATCTGCATTAGCATTCGTTAGGCAGATTGGATGACCGGCCTCCTTCAGTTTTTTGATCAGTGACAACGCATTTTTTTCATAATCAGTGGCATCTGAAATGGTCATAGAAAAAATTAAAGATGCGCTGTTTATTTCACTGTTATTAATGCGGGTGGTTAACCACGAATAAAAACTATCATCCATAATGGCGCTAGCCGTGAGCGGAATATTAAGTTGAATGTTCTTATTGTCGGATGTTGATAATGTATTGATGATTTCATTGATCATCCACCGGTCTAATTCTGCATTGGTTTTTTCGATGCCCAAGCTGGCGAGTAAGTCATCTGCAATGTCATCTGAGCCTGCATCATTTTCAATATATAAGACGGTGTCATACGTATGTTTACTTTGATTTTGCAGTGCAATAATCGGTTGGTATTTTATGCGGAAGCGGTTGAGTTCAAGTGCTGATCTTAATGCCTCAGCGCCCTCGGCATTATCTATTTTGGGTGAAAAAACTTTATAGCCACTTTTGCCATCCATTTGCTTTTCAGCAGAGGCTTTAAATGCCTGATCTAAAGCGTTTTCTATTGTAATTCCTGCAACGCCGTATTTTGAAATACCTACAGCAATTGACGGAGTAATACATTGTTCGCCGTCGCCAATGGTTGCTGAGTTAACTCGCTGACAGAGTTCAGTTGCTAGTTCGACAGGTTCATGCGCGTGGCTATTCGGGATAACAATAATCCAACTTTCTTTTAAGTAGTCGATGATTTTCGCTTCTGTAGGAATAAAATCACGCAGCAAATCGCCTATTTCTTTAATTAAGCGAAGATGGTTATGAAGTCCCAGTTTTTTTCTTTGTACGGCATTACTAGTGATGGATGCAAAAAACAAACTTCCTTTGCCTTCTAGGTTTTGAATCACTTCTAAATCGAAATCACTTTGGTGGGTGTTTTCATCATTGATAGCTGAGCGTAAAATAATTTGTGTGCAAGCTTCGTCTTCAAAGCTTGCCATGGCTAATAAAAGTTCTGCTTGCATGGTTTCTGTATCAGCCTTAACAATATCTAGAGTGATACTGGATTCTTGTTGTTCGCCTAATTGATATTTTCTAAGTAACGGTTTTAATGTCTTATGATCATCAGTGCTAACAAGATCAATAAAGGGCAGGCAATCTAATTCATCAGGAGAGCTGAAATTAAGCTGCTTGCTGAATGAGCTATTACTATGAACTATCATGCCATCAATAATATAGGCAACTGCATCAGCGGTTGAGTCCATGAGTAATTGGCTGCGGGCATTGGTTTCTTCCATGACACTTTGAGATGCAATTGCAATTCGATGATCTTCTTGGGCTTGTATTTCTCTTTTAGTAACATGCAATAGTCTGTCATGTTCTTGAGAGGTTAAGTAATCACAAAAGCCACAGCGAAAAATTTGTAGCGCATTCGTTGATGAGTATTCTTCATCGAGATATATGGCGCGTAGTTGAGCGTTATTTTTTTTGATGGCATTGCCAATAACGGCGGGTAGATATAATTTTGAATGGCCAAACGCAAGCAGGATATTCCATCTTTTATTCGTTAATGACTCATCAAGGTCTTCAACTGAAGTGATCCTATGGGCATTGACTATCCAACCGGAGTTTTTATAAATGTTTTTTATTTTATTGGCTTCGCTAGGATCTTCATGAGCAATAAGCAAATGTATGATGTTATTTTCAGTGGTCGGCTGAATAGACTTTACTTCGAAATCAATTTGTATTTCTTCTGAGGATTTTTCGATAGTAAAATTTCCAGCATTATTATTAGAGCTATCACCATTTACATCACTATTTTTTGTGTTATCAATAGTGTTATTGACAGTGCTATCAACTGAGTTATCGATATTTTTCAAAGTATTGACACTTCTGACCACAACACATAATCCTATTTCTGTTTTATTGATGAATTAAATTTTAAAAGTATTCATTCTTAGTTTAATAAATAATTTTATGCTTTCCTTGCTTCTTGGTTTCCAATTGATACGTTCTTGTCAGTATAAAGGTAGCGGCAGTATCCGCCGCTGGTTTCGATGCAGTCACCCAGTACAATCGTTTTTTTCGATTTTTCATCAACCATAATGGCTGCAGTTTTTCCTGTTAAATTTAATTGAGGTAGTAGTAAGCTCGCGCCGTTATCAGCTCTTTTCTCCTGATTACTATTAGCGGTATCGGTAGAGAAATTATTAGCGCTATTATGGCTTTGTGATTCTTCGCTGTAGGCTGGAAGCATTAATGCGGGTATGAAATCTCTGCCATGCTTGCTATGAACTATCATAATCCCAAAGGGCTGTATTTTTTTTGTAAGTAGCTCAACGCCAATCTGTTTTTCGTTCTTAATCGATCTGCTCCAGCGAATAATACCTACATGCCATTTTTGTTCATCGCTATGTTTGAGGCCTATTAGGTAGCCAGGTTTATAAACTTTTAAAGCAATATTGTTGCCCACTAATTTATAGCCGCTAGGATTTAAATCGGCTATAGAAATTCTTTGAACTGGAAATTGCTCCATTTTATTGTTTTTATTGTCACGATTATTTCTAATTTTAAATTCTATGCTGTTGCCATTGAATTCTGTTTTTTGCCAATTGCTCGCGTAAATTCCATTCCAGACATCATTGCTTTTTTGTTTTTTATTTTGATTGTCCTTATTTTCACCGAGAGTTAATTCTGTGCTAAACCGACGGGTGAAAGATTCAAACGTTTTTTCACCGCTTAAAAAGTAATGGATTGCAGATAAGTCTGAGCAGGTTTCTAATGCGCCGGTAGAAGCTGTGCGAGTATGAGCGCGAATTTGTGGCGGTCCATAGCTGCTATTTAAATGTTTTTCCAAATTGCTTGATAGACAGCTAGAGGCGAGTGTGATTTGAATTTTATGAAAATCAAAATAAATAACGTTTTCGTCTTCTTCTGCCTCATTCTCTTCTGCTTTTTTAATAAAGCGATGCGGTTGTTGGTCTTCATTAAAAGACACGCAGAAATTTGTTTGATTATCAGCATCTTCTGAAATACGCACGCCAACAATAGCCGTTCGCATATACTCAGCTAGGACTTCAATTTGACTGGCACTTAATTTTTCTGGGCTTGCACAGCTCATGGCAGTAATTGTTTTATAGCTAGCGCTAAATTTAACGGCGTTAGCTTCGGTGCAACTACTGGTTAATGAGTATTGGTAAATTTTATGCAGTAATTGCCAGCAACCTTCTGGCGGAGTTTCGTAAAGCTGATAAGAGGCGATAGTGGCGTTACATAAAAAATCACTCGCTTTTATGAGCAGTTCATCAATATGCTGGGCCGATTTACTATTGAGCTGCGCTTGGCCTGCTACACAATAAATATGACCAAATAAGTTAAAAAATTCTTGCCGCTTCCGATAGATATCGATTTCTTGCTCACTGTTAACTTGCTGTCTGAGTAGACCATTTGTAATAGTCATAATTGGTTCATCAAGTATTTCTAACACAGCGATTAATTGGCTTAGTTGCCAGTTAGAAGCGGTGAGCTCTTTGCCTGCAACAATAAGCTGGTTGCTCATGGCGCGAATGTTGGTGCGCGGTAAAACATTCACCCACGAGCGTAAGCCCTCAATACTGGGTTCACAAAAGCTAAATTGAGGTAGCGTATGCTTGCGCTGTTTATTTTTTCTCTTGAAAAACATCTTAATCCAAACCCATTAAAAGCCAATACCCTGAAAAACTGGGCTTGCCACGCAATGATGGCAACTTTCCTGAGTATAGGTATTGATTGATTTATGTGCTGAATCTGGCGGAGTTTATGTTAACTGGTCGATAGTTTTTTTCAGAAATGCTTAACGGTTTTAAGGTTTCTCGATCTCAAAAGGTAGGCAATATAGGTGTCTTAGAGGTTTTATCGGCTTCTTCGCGAACGAGTCGCGGCACTAGGTAACCGGGTAGGCGAGAGGTGACTTCCCCCATAATCGCTTTTGCTTCGTTATCGCTTATTGCAAAGTGGGCGGCGCCAGAAACGGTATCTAATAAATGCAGGTAATAGGGTAATACGCCTATGTCGAAGAGTCGCTCGCTTAATTGAACTAACGCTGTTGCTGAGTCGTTAATTCCTTTAAGCAAAACGGTTTGGTTAAGTACGGTGACACCAATGGCCTTTAGCTTATCAACAGCGATTTTGACGGATGCGTCGAGCTCATTGACATGATTACTATGAATAACGACAACTTTTTTACCCGGCCATTGCTGGAGTATCTCAAGCAATTCAGTGTCTATGCGCTGTGGCAATACGACAGGTAGACGAGTATGAATACGCAGCGTTTTGATATGCTTAATGGCAGCGACTTTTTGGCTAAGCCAGCTGAGTTGTCCGTTACTGCTGGCTAATGGATCACCACCGCTGTAAATAACTTCATTAATTTCTGTATGTTGTTGCAGATAATCGAGCGTCTTAGTCCACATGGCACGGCTAGGCTGGTTATCTTCATACGGAAAGTGACGGCGGAAACAGTAGCGGCAATGGATGGCACAGGCTTTAGTGACAATAAGTAGAGCACGGCTGTGATATTTATGGATGAGCCCTGGCGTATTATTAAAGTCGGCTTCATGCAGGGGGTCGGCAGTGTAGCCGGGTGTAATATCATGTTCTTTGGCTAACGGAAGGACTTGTCGGAGCAGTGGGTCATTGATATCACCCTTACCCATGCGGTCAATAAAGGGCGCAGGGGCGCGAATAGGAAAGTCCTGAGGGTTAATGTCGGGATCGCCATCAATACTGGCAGTGAAATCATCGGTGGTAATATCGAGCTTTTGGAGTAGTTCGGCTAATGTCAGTGTGGAGTCAGATAATAACTGCTGCCAACTCTTTGCCTCAGTAAGGCGAATAACGGTATTTTCAGTCTGACAGCTTGGGCTTGTTCGCGTTATCATAGGGCCATTCCGGTACTTGAGTAATATCTGTCAGCTGGGTGGCACAAGCCAGCCAATTTAAAACAAAAGTGATGAAAAGAAAAGTACCTAAACTAAACGTAAACACTTGTTGAGGAACACCATGGGCACCTATTCTACCAATGAATTCAAGAATGGCTTAAAAATTATTATTGAAGGCGATCCTTGTAATATTGTCGAAAATGAAGTGGTTAAGCCGGGTAAAGGTCAGGCCTTTAACCGTGTGCGTTTAAAGAATTTAAAAACAGGTCGCGCTTGGGAAAAAACCTTTAAATCGGGTGAAAGTGTAGAAGCGGCCGATGTCATGGAAACCACAATGGAATACCTCTATTGTGATGATGAGTTCTGGTACTTTATGGACCCAGATACCTTTGATCAAGTACCGGCTTCAGCAGCAGCTATTGAAGATGCTAAACCATTTTTAAAAGAGCAAGAAAGATGCATTATCACTTTATGGAATGGTGCGCCGTTAACAGTTACGTTGCCTAATTTTGTTGAAATAGCGGTTGGCGAAACTGACCCAGGTTTAAAGGGGGATACTGCACAAGGTGCTACTAAGCCTGCTACATTGGTAACCGGTGCTGTGGTTCGCGTACCCTTATTTATTGATAAAGATGAAGTGCTAAAAATTGATACTCGCACAGGCGAATATGTTTCGCGCGCATGATCGAGCAAACTGGCGCCAATCCGGCTGCGCTTGATCAACAAAATACGGGTGAGCGTTTGGCGAAAAGAGCCGCCACGCTTGCCAGTATTCGTCATTATTTTTCGCAGCAACAGCTGTTAGAAGTTGAAACGCCATTATTAGGTCAGTACCCCGTGACTGACCCGCAACTCGATAATCTCCGTGTTGAAAATCCTTTTGCAATCACCTCAGCTGATCCTGATTATTTATATTTAGCAACTTCTCCAGAATATTCGATGAAGCAATTACTGTCGTTGGGCAGTGGTTCTATTTATCAAATATCGAAAGCCTTTCGACAAGACGCTCCTGGCCGATTACATGCCATGGAGTTTACGATGCTTGAATGGTATCGCATAGATTACGATATGGATGCGTTGATTGATGATGTGGCAGCATTAATTCATACCTTAAAACCCAATACTGCTGTTGAAAAAATAAGTTATCGAGATGCATTTATTCGGTATGCAGGTGTTGATCCATTTATAGCAAGCAGTGATGAGCTTGAATTAATTGCCCGACAAAAAATGGATGTCAGTTTTACGAATCAACATAAAGATGTATGGTTAGATTTATTATTAACGCACTGTGTTGAAAAAAATCTAGGTAAAAAAGGGATGACCTTTTTATTTGATTATCCTGAGAGCCAATCGGCACTGGCACGGTTAGCCATGAATGCGGATGGTCAGAAAGTCGCAAAGCGTTTTGAACTTTATATAAACGGGATTGAATTGGCTAATGGCTATCATGAGCTAACAGATGCGGCTGAACAAATGAGACGCTTCGAGACTGATAATCAACAACGCTTACAGAGAGGGGAGCCCGCTCGTGAAATTGACGCGGGCTTAATAGCTGCAATGAATCGCGGCTTACCCAATTGTGCGGGTGTTGCCTTAGGTGTCGATCGTTTGCTGTTGTTGTTGTTATAGTTGCTGTTGTAGTTATTACTACAATTATTGCTATAGCTGTTGTTAATGTTTGTTATGACTGAATGTTATCAATAGTACCAAGCAATTCGCCAAGCTGTATCGCTGAGCCATTTTCTAAGGTTTCATTCCATGTGACAGTATTTTCTGGAAATAAAACGATAGCCGTTGAGCCTAATTTAAAGCGACCCATTTCTCCACCCTTAGCCAGCGTAAATATTTTTGTCATATCAATAGTGTTAACCGTTTTAGATTGCGGCGCCACTTGACCCGCCCAAACGGTTTCAATTGCAGCAACAATCATCGCGCCAACTAATATCACCACCATTGGTCCACAGTCGGTATCAAAAACGCAAACTAATCGCTCGTTACGTGCAAATAATCCTGGCACATTATTCGCCGTTGCTTGATTAACAGAGAATAACTTACCAGGCACATAAAGTGTTTTTTGCAAGGTGCCAGCTAATGGCATATGAACGCGGTGATAATCTTTAGGTGATAAATAAATAGTAGCAAAAGCGCCATTGTTAAATTGCTCTGCTAATTCAGTATCGCCGCCTAATAGTGCGAGTAAGCTATATTTATGACCTTTGGCTTGAAGGAGCTGATCTTTTTCTATTCTGCCTATTTCGCTAATGGCACCATCTGCAGGTGAAACGATTGCATTGTCATCTTGCACAGTGGGTCTTGCATCGGGTTTTAATTCACGGGTAAAAAAATCATTAAAGCTAACGTATTGTTCATAATTCTCTCGTTCAGCTTCAGCCATATTGATCGGAAAGAAGTGACTGAACAGTTGAATAATTTTTGATTTTAACCAAGGCGTTTCACAATCGGCAAGGTAGCCAATTAAGCGCGAGAGCGTATGTTGAGGTATGCAGTACTGTGAAAGAATAAATAGACGTTCACGAAATTCGGGTAGAGACATTTTTTAGCCTTGTTGTTTGTTAGTGTTAGCAATTCAAAAATAATTTTTTAATAAATAACGATGCTTTTTAATTTGTAGGGTTATCTATGGGTGTGTTTTCAAGGTTTCCCCATTCAGACCATGAGCCATCATAGGCTTTAATGTTAAGGCCTATTATTTTTCCGACTAAATAGGTGAGGCCAGATCGATGATGAGATTGGCAATGAGTAACAATATTTTTATCAGCCGTTAATTTCTTATCGTCTAGCATGGCTTCAATGATAGCTAATGGCTTGAGTCTTAAGAAATTATTTCTATCCATTAAGTCTAACCAATTAATATTTGCAGCGCCAGGGATATGGCCACCGCGCGCGGCTAACACTTTTTCACCATTATGCTCTTGCGGCGATCGTGCATCCCAAACAATAAAGTCATCATCATTATTTAATGATTCAATAATATTTTCTGCGCTAACGATTAAGGCCGAATTAATATTGATTTCAACCGATGGTTGTCCGTTTTCATTGATAAGATTATTTTTACTAAAATCGTTTTCCGTTTCACGTTTTTCACCTAACCATGCTGTTAAGCCGCCATCAAGATAGTGATAGTTGTTATGGCCGATAATATCTAAGGTCCAAATGAATCGGCCAGCCCAGCCGCCACCTTCATCATCATAGGCAATGACAATACTATTTTCATTAAGTCCGATGCGAGAAAACAAAAAAGCGAGGTCGTCAGCATCGGCAATTTTTCCTGCTGCTGGTGCAACTCCACAGACTAATTCGCTAGGTTTAATATGTTGCGAGCCGGGAATATGCGCTTCACGAAAGGCTTCTTCGCTGCCGATAAAAACTAATAAAATATTAGTTTGGTTTAGCAGAGTATCTAGCTGTGACGTTTGCATAACGAGTTCGGGTGAAAGCGATGAAGACATGTTGTGTTGAAGTCCTATTTGTACGGTCAAGTTAAAGTTGATCGAGTGAAGCCAAAATATGGTGATAGCTGCTAATGCGTGATGGATGAATGTCGCCTTGATCGAAAGCGTCTTGCAGGGCGCAGCCCTTACTTAGTCCATGTTGGCAATCACGAAATTTACAATTTTCTGTATGCGCCTGAAACTCAGGTAGACCACTAATAATATCGGCAGGACTTAAATGCCATAAACCGAATTCACGTATGCCTGGCGAATCAATAATGCCGGTAGCCACGCTAGCGTCAGCACCCGCCAACTGATACATCTGCGAAGTGGTGGTGGTGTGCTTGCCTTTATCATTGGAGGCAGAAATATCACCGATTTTGGCGCGATGGTTACCCTTGAGTGTATTGATAATAGAGGATTTACCAACGCCTGACTGGCCGACCAGAATACTGGTCTTATTCGCTAGGGCATCAATAAAGCGCTGCGTTTCATTATTCTCAGCTTCGGTAAACTTCGCATTTCTTTGTTGGGCGATCTTATCCTTTTCACTGTCAGTCATGTTGCCATCAATATCATCATTGAGGCCATTATCGACGGCGCTGTAGCGGTAGACGGGATAGCCTAACTCAGTATAAAGCGATAGTGCTTCATTAATCTCTTCGGTTACAGCTTGATTCTGTCCCATAAGGTCTTGCTTGTTAAGCAATATGCAGGCGTTGATATTGGCGTTTTCAGCGGCAATTAAAAAGCGATCGATCAGCGAGATAATGGGTGCGGGTTGTGGTGATAGTGTAATAAAAATAGTGTCGATGTTGGCGGCTACAGGCTTAGGATCTTGATAAGGCCGCGGTCTTTTTAATAGCGACTCACGCTCAAGTAGTGCTTCTATCACCCCAGTAGCAGTGTTAGCCGGAGGGGCGCGCCACAAGATAACGTCACCGCAGACAATCGTGGGTAATTTAGCTCTAAAATGACAGCGAGTGGTGGTTTGGCTGGCAATGGTTTTATCGGCATTTAAGCGCAGCACTTCCACTTCTTTACCGTAATGAGTGACGACGAGTCCATGCAGCAGGTCAATGTCATCAGCACTTTGTGAGACAGTGGCATGATTACTCGCAATGCGCTCAAGTTGTTGCTTGTTAAGTCGACGTTTACTCATGATAATCTTCGTTTTTGCAATTGTCTTAGCTTACTGGTTCGGCGCGTTGACTACAATTGTAACCTTGCAGGCTTTCACTGCTTGATCACGGCGTTATACTGGCCATCTAAAATTAGGAGCGGTAAATACTATGCAAGAACTTAATCGACTTATCTGGATTGATCTAGAAATGAGTGGCCTGAAGCCCGATTCGGATGTGATTATTGAGATTGCCACGATTGTGACAGATGCTGACTTGCGGGTGTTAGGTGAGGGTCCGATGTTGGCTATTCATCAGCCAGATTCAGTGCTTAACAATATGGATGAATGGAATACCTTTCAGCATGGCCAGTCGGGTTTGACTAAGCGGGTGCGTGAAAGTGCGATTACGGTGGCTGAGGCTGAGCAGCAAACGATTAAGTTTTTGCAGCAGCATTTGCAAAAGGGTGATTCGCCGATGTGTGGGAATAGTATTTGTCAGGATAGGCGTTTTTTGGCTAACTATATGCCTGAGTTGGAGGCGTTTTTTCATTACCGGAATTTGGATGTGAGTTCGCTGAAGGAGTTGGCGCGTCGTTGGAAGCCGTCGGTGCTTAAGGGTATGAAGAAGAAGTCTAGTCATTTGGCAATGGATGATATTAAAGATTCGATTGAAGAGTTGCGATATTATCGGAGTAAGTTGTTGGATGTATAGGGTGGCGGTGTTTTTTAAGTTTTGACTGTAATCTTATATTCTGATTTTTTACTTCTATTGTTTAAGTTTCAAGTTCAAGTTCGTCGGGGTTGGGCAGGTAGTTTAATGTCAGCTCTTTAAGTGTTATTTAAAAGTGTTCTTGTATTCTAGGTTTTTGTTTCTATCGTTTGAGTTTTCAATCAAGGTCGTCGGGGGTGGCCCGACAGCCAGTCACTTTTTTTATTCGCTGCGCTCACCCTACGGGGCGCCCTTCAGGCGCGCAGCAAACTACGCTGTCAACAGCAAAAAAAAGTAACCAAAAAATGCCGTAAGCTTAACGGCGAAGCTTAACCACGACGGGTGCATCTCGTAGTGTTTTCTGTCCAGCAGTTCCAGAGAGATTATCGCCAAGCGGTATAGGGGGTACTTTTTTGTGCTGCACTTGCATCAGGCTTTACGTTCAAGTTTTCCTTTTAGCGAAATAATAGTTCTTCTATTTATAACCCTTTGCTTAGCTCTCATTCTTTCACCTTCTAACCCACACCACGTTCAATAATTTTTTAGGGGAAAAGATTACTCTTGAGCTGCGGCTTTTCATTCTTTTTTCTGCTCTTCTCTTATCTTTTTTGAGCGGCATGCGGAGCTCAACAGTAAAAGCCGGCCGTTAGGCACGGTTTTTACTTGTTTTAAAATAAAAAGAAGTCTACTGAACTTGT
>JABIQF010000226.1 GCA_018668095.1 Cellvibrionales bacterium | reverse complement strand
GTCAATAAGCTCAAGCAAATTGTCGGCAATATCCCACCGTTGCTCTTTAACGGCGGCTGTTAATGCCATGAGTATAATTTTAGGTGCATTGCGTAAGTCGCGGTGACGATTACGCTCTAGAATCTCGTCTAAGGTTAACTTTTCACGGCTACTGCGTTCGTTAAAGACCGAGGCGCTATCTAATAGCGGTTGCTTAACGCTACTCGCGCAGCCGAAAAGCACCAATGCCAAACAGGCCATCGACAGCCATCGAAAGGCGATTGAGCGAGCAGATGTGAGTAAGCGCGTTAGGATCATTTTAGGTACAATGTTCTCACAATAGTGTTTTAAGGCTTTCATAGGCCGCCATAGATTGCGGCACGTTATGAGTAATACCAGTCTATTTAGGTATCAGACAGCTGATAAACCTATGGTGCCACAGCAGGCCGATAGGGTGAACCATAGATAACCCACAAAAGCACAAAACGGCATTATAAATTGACTGCCCGATATGAGGCTTCAGTTTAATAAAAGCTAACGCATGATAAGCACGCCTTAAACCCCTAAAAAGAGAGAACACTTTGAGTAGCGACAACGACAATGATCAATCAACGCTAGCCATAGAGTCAGAGGCTCAACTCAGTGTTGATACAGTAAATGTTGATACTATAAAAGGATCGCAATTCTGGCCAGCATCAACACTGTATGTAGTTGCCACGCCTATTGGTAACCTCAGTGATATCACCGCTAGAGCCGTGCAGGTGCTACAAGCGGTTGATTTAATTGCGGCAGAGGATACGCGTCACAGCAGCGGCCTAATGAAGCATTTAGCGGTCGAAACGCCAATGATTGCCTGTCATGATCATAACGAAGTTGCCGCCTGTAAAAGCGTACTGGAGCGGTTAGCTGCGGGTCAGTGTGTTGCATTAATCAGTGATGCAGGAACGCCATTAATCTCCGATCCTGGTTACAAAATAGTCAAGTCGGCGCGAGAGCAGGGTTATCGTGTTGCGCCTATTCCCGGAGCTTGTGCGGTCATCAGTGCATTATCGGCAGCAGGCTTACCGACGGATCGTTTTGCTTTTGAAGGCTTTTTGCCGGCTAAATCACAGGCGCGTCAAAAGCGGCTTGAGCAATTAGTAGAATCCAGTTGTACATTGGTTTTTTATGAAGCCCCGCATCGTATTGTGGCGACATTACAGGCCATGGCTGAGGCTTTTGGTGAGCAGCGTAAGGCCGTGTTTGCGCGTGAACTGACTAAACGTTATGAGACCATTGTTGATGGTTCATTGATAGATTTAGCCAACCAGGTAGCCGCCGATAGGAACCAGCAGCGGGGCGAGATGGTCATATTAGTGAGTGGTGCAGTGTCGTTGGAAGAAGATCGTTCTAACGAAGAGCAAGAGGCCGATAGAGTATTGCGTATTTTGTTAGCTGAGCTTCCTGCTAAGCAAGCATCGATGTTGGCCGTGCAGTTAACCGGTTTAAAGAAAAATTATTTGTATAAGCGAGCTATTGTTTTATCGTCAGAAGCAGAATAGTTTTTTTATTTTAATAGAGAGCTAATTATGAAAATCACTTATTTACGAAGCGTAAAGTTTTTGGGTGCTGCTAGTGTTATTTTTTTGTTGTCCGCATGTGTCAGTAACCAGTCGATCAGTACGGCGATTCTTGCTTATGAGGCGCAGGCGGGTAATGTGCAGTTGGGGCAGAGCAAGACAGAAGTTTTAGCGATGTTAAGTCCAACACAGGCGAGCATGCCGAGTCGATTTGGTAAGCCTTTTGAGGCTTATATTGAAGATGATAAGTTAAAAGAGGTGTATTTTTTTCGGTCGCGATCATTTGCTGATGGCTTGGTGACGGATGATGAATTTATTCCTTATGTGTTTGAAGACGGTGTGTTAATTGCGATTGGTTGGACGGCGATTGGTGGGCCTAAGACGCAGGCGCAGCAGCGTGAGTCGGAGATGCATATTTATCGACGTCATCGGATATTTTATTATTAGGTTGGCTTGGTTCGGGAGTCGGAGCCTAATCTTTAAGCCTTATCTAATAGCATTCTTATATTTTGAATTTTTATGCTTTCTTTGAAGTTTTAAGGTCAAGGTCGTCGGGGGTGGCCCGACAGCCAGTCACTTTTTGATTCGCTGCGCTCACCCTACGGGTCGCCTTTCAGGCGCTGCGCAAACTACG
>JABIQF010000046.1 GCA_018668095.1 Cellvibrionales bacterium | reverse complement strand
TTTTGTTTGTAAATAGAGGCACTGTTTTTTGTTAAATCTCGTTGCAAAATCGCACGTTCCCTTTTAGTGAAAGTACCATCGGCTTTAAAGCGCGCTTCTTTACGCTGATTTTGGACCTGCTGTCTTGTGAGTTTTATCCCTTCTTTCCTAGTGATTTCACCGCTAGCAACGCCTTGCTTAATGCGGGCTTGTTGATTGTCCTGCCGTTCATTAATGCTAGTTCCCATTGCATGCGTGCTTAAGGCTAGAGTAAAGATTACTGTCAGTTTAGTCATTGTATTCATCATGCTCTCCTAGTGGTTAACGCTTTTATGCTTCAGTGGTAATCACTTTAAAAAATAATTGTCGTTAAATTATCTCCATAATCGTTTTACTTGTATCAATTTGTAACATGGCAGTTTTTATACAGTTACATGCATCAATAGGCTGCTGCGTATATAAAAAACAGCAAGTGAATGGGCTGGAATACAGTGATAGCTGGTGTTGTGGACAAGTGGCTGACTAAAAGTGATATTTGATGCTGTCGTTTTTTCAGGTAATAGTCTTTGCTGTTAGTTGCTTTATCTTTTTTCAACACTTTTACATGAATTTTAATATTGTTGTTTAGCAGGCAGGCATTTGCTATGTTGGATTCATTAATAAAACTTTTTGTTCTTTGTTCTTTGTTCTTTGTTCTTTGTTCTTTGTTCTTTGTTCTTTGTTCTTTGTTCTTTGTTCTTTGTTCTTGGTCAGATTAAGAGCGGTTTTTTTCATTTAATTCTATTATTATTTTAATTCATAAAGAGGTTAGTAAAATGTCAGTATGTGTTTTAGTAGAAGGTACCTTAAAAGATGAATTTAAAGATGTTTTCCCTGTTGTTTGCGGCGAGGGTTTCAAGGTTACTCGCACAGTTGACGGCTGCCAGAATATTAATTTAGTGATTAATAGTAAAAACCCGAATAACTTTGTGTTTACAGAAGTTTGGGATAGCAAAGAACATTATGATAAATATTTTGCTTTTCGACTTGCAGATGGGACGATTAAGGCTATTCAGAATATGTGTTCAGGCGGGCCTGAAATAAGAATTTTTGATATCACCGACGCTTAATGTCAGCTAAATAAAGAAGAGGGGCGGCTTTTTATTTTTCAAAAAAGAGCCATTTTTTATTTTCTATTAGTAAAAATAATTAATAGTGACTGCCGCTATTTTTTAATTAATGGTTTAAGTCGTTATGCATTATTCTCAATGGGTAATTCTCATTCCCATTTCAGCTCCAGCTCCAGTTCCAGTTTCAGTATTTTAACGTCTCAGATATATGAATAGGCTAATTCGGCCTAGACTAGGTATGCTGGCGTGGGTGAATTTTAATCAAATAAGGTTGATTTATGGCAGTTTTTTGCTTAAATTGCTCACTTTATGATCATATCTATCCATTATTGGGGTGTTAGCTGCGTATTTTATTCCAATCATTTGTGTCTGTTGGTTCGCAGTCACTCTGGTTCTTAAACCCATTTCGTGCTTACCGACTCACTGGTCTCTTACTGAGTGTGGTTTTGCTAGCGTTCGCATCGTCAGGGTGGTCATTCGTTTGTCCGCCAGAATGTCTCCTACCTAGCTGCCAATGCCCCTCATCTTCAGTTGCTAGTATCAGTGGCAAGCCGCCTCAATTTGTCATCATTACGGTTGATGATGCACTAGGTGATGTCGCTTATGATTTAACTGAACAGGTTATTGGTCAAGGGCATACCAACCCGAACGGATCCCCTTTACCGTTTACGTATTTTGTCAGCAATAATTATACTAACTACCACAAAGTTCAGCAGCGCCATGCCCAAGGGCATGAAATTGCCGTGCATACCCTGACTCACTCAACCAATGAAAACACCAGCTATGATGAATGGCGTGCAGAAATTATTGGTTCGCGTAAACATCTATCGGAATTAGCGCAAATTCCTATGGACGACTTAGTAGGCTTTCGAGCGCCCTATTTAAAGCACAGCGATGTGTCAATGAATGCGCTTTATGATCAAGGCTTTTTATATGACAGTTCAATTGGTGAGTGGGTTAAAGATTTAACCGTTGATGGTGGCAGTTATATCTGGCCTTATACTTTTGATGTTCTAGGCGCTCAGTCCTGCTATGTGGGTGGCTGTCCAGAGCAACCTTATCCAGGTTTGTGGGAGGTACCCATCTGGTCAATGCTCGACGGTAATGACGCTCACTGGGCGAATCTGGACCCTGAAGCCGATTACTACACCATGCTGTACTTTATGAAATTAAATTTTGATCGGCGCTATGCAAGTAATCGTGCGCCGCTAGGTATTTATTTACATGCGCCTTGGTTCGAGGTTGAGTCAAATGTTAACGCGTTAAATGATTTTATTCGCTATGCCGCTGAAAAGCAGAACGTTTGGTTTGTTACCACGCGTCAGTTAGTTGAATGGATGAAAGCCCCAGTTCCCGCCGAGCAAATGTCAGCTTGGCCATGGGTGCAGTACACGGCACCTCTTGGTGGTGTTGAGGTGGCTGATGGATGGGATAATGATGGTGATGGCAATGTTGATGAAAGCACGGTTAACTACTGCGAATATCCTGAGTCTTGGTTTTATACTAATGCAGCATGTCCTGATAGTTATCCTAGTTTACAGATAGAGCAGACGCATGCGCTTAACGTGATCGTTGAGCCTATTAACGTTGCGGACATTGCTTGTGAGGAGCCAGCATGGGAAGCCGATCGAACGTATTTGGGTGGTCAACTCGTCTCTCATTTGGGCAAGCGATATTTTGCCAAGTGGTGGCCCCTTAATATAGAACCGAATCCTTACGTGAGTGAAAACCAAGCATGGCGACTTGATGGCCAATGTAATTCTACCGATCCAGTACCGGGAAGTGTTTCACCATTGGGTAAAGTGAGGGTTGCTACAGGTGGTGAGCAAGATATTAATTTCACCGTTAGTCCCGGGTTTCAAATTGAATATATAACAGTGAATGGCATATCTATTCCGGTTACCGAAAGCTTTACCTTAGAGAATGTTTTTGGTGATCATGAAGTAAGGGTTTTATTTTCTAAACAAACGAATTCGGTAGCTGATACACCGGCCGTTATTACTGGCACCCTGGGTGCAAGCACCACGCAATCCGTTTCGGTATCTGGCCGAGTTATTGCGAGCGACGTAGATGGTTTAACCGACCTCAGTTATT
>JABIQF010000048.1 GCA_018668095.1 Cellvibrionales bacterium | reverse complement strand
ATTATCGCCATTGAATATGATTAAAAACAACAGAGGTATTAAATGAAATGGGCTACAAGGATTGAATCGCGGTTAATTCGTCTTATTATTAACTGGTCCAGTTGAACCTCTAAGAATGAGTTCAGACTTTAATGTCTCTACCTCCAAGGGTTGAGTATGTTTTTTTAATTGCCGAATGAGTAACTCGCCCGCATGGCTTGCTAACCGCTCCAATGGGTGACGGATCGTCGTTAATCCCGGCGACATATAACCTGCCACTGGCGTATCATCAAAGCCACACAATGATAGCTCATGAGGTATTGATATACGTAATTGCAAAGCCGCCTTCATCACTCCTGCGGCCATATAATCATTACTGGCAAAAATAGCCGTAGGTGGATTCTCATGACGAAGTAACTCCTGCGCCGCCAATACACCGGATCCAAACGTGAAGTTGCCCTGCACAATAAGGCTCTCGTCATAGCTAATATTGTTTTTCTCCAAGGCTTGCTGGTAACCCAACAACCGCATTTCACTCCCACTTCTTTTTCGTAAGCCTGTAATGAAACCTATGCGCCGGTGACCAAAATCTATTAAAGACTGAATAGCCTGTTGAGTAATCACAGAATCGTCAACCGACACAGATAATTCTGACTGTGAATTATCTAAGGGTGAAATCAACACATATGGCGTACCGCTACTGACAAGAAAGTCTAACAATTCTTGATTCTCTGTCATCGGTGGCGTTAAAACCAATCCATCCATCCGTGAACTAACTAACAACTCACGAAGCCTTTGTATTAACTCTGGCGAATCATTTTCACAAGGGTGTATAACCAAACCATAGCCAAACTTATTGCATACACCCAAAACACCCGCTTGCAAATCAACAACATAAGTCGAGCTTGGGTTGTCATATAACAAACCTATCAACAAGGACCTATCGGCGGCAAGGCTTTGCGCTGACTTATTAGGCTTAAAAGATAATTCGTCTATCACTTTTTCAATTTTTTTTCGCGTAGACTCACTAACGCGAGGCTCATTATTAACTACTCGCGAAACGGTTTTTGGCGAGACGCCTGCCCGATCAGCGACATCCTGCATAGTGACTGCTTTCATAAGTAAATGAATAATCCTAATTTAAAATTGATTTTACTATCAATTTACAACCATGGGCTGAGAAGCGAATAAAGCTGAGATAGCTCAATAACGCTAGTATCAGTGACCTTTGCAAGCCGACCGTATCGATAAGCCATCCTTGAAAAATCTGCTTAATCTGGTTATCCACTGAAAGCACTTTCATCAGATCCTATTGATGCAATATAAGGATTAGCTGAAACCTGCAGTCAATAAACCAATGGCACTCACCAACAAGGCCCATAAAAAATGGGCGGATGGCTATGCTGCAGTTCGTAAAACATAATGCAATCCATCCCGCCTATTAATAGACCCAAGTGAATTAATAAAATGTGCAATAAATAAGCTAAATAGCAGCAGCTTTTATGCTTTTTTATTATAACTTAAATACACCACTTATATAAAGCACCAGCAAATCATTCAAATAAGAAATCAAGTCCTGCATAAAAAAATAAAAAATTAGAAAATTAGAAAATTAGAAAGATAAATTTGACGCCCACCCTCTTAAAAGAAACCGATCAAGCTTGACTCAGCATAAGTTAGATTCAAGAACGTCAGTCTTTTTTATGTCGAACAGCAATTCTCGTCAGAATTCCCGCCAGCAAGATAACGGATGGGGCAATCAACATAGGAGCATTAACCCCCTCCATGCCGTTATAAGCACCAATATGCGGAGAGCCACCTTCAGGGACTGGGTTTCCAAAAAAATCAAAGCCGCCGTTATTTTGACTGTAATTTAATGAATTAAAAGACCCAGCAATAACAGCACCAGCATTTTTAGCAGAACTGCCACTAAGTAACTCATAACCCGACGCTAAATCAGAACCTGGTTGTTGCAATTTAGGATCAGTATAAATTGCATTTTGAGTCAACCCCGGAGCAAGTGAAAAAGCACTTTCTGGATAGAATAAATTATTACCAATGTCGTATTGCACACCCTGATTCGACAAAAAAGTATGTAAAGGCGAACCACCTTGCTGCACATAAATCAAATTATTATAAAACTGAATTTCCCCACTGTCTCTCTGAAAGGAGATTTTTGGACTGATTGATGATGGCACATAAACCGTATTATTATAAATAAAGGAGCCAGTGCTGGCACAGCCTGAACTAATATTGCAGTAGCTCGACACATTAAAAATACGACCGTCTTGCGTCGCACCATTGACACCTTTGACACGACTACCATCGGCCACGCTGATATTATAACGATAGCCGGAATTAACATTCGCTCCCAATATCTGAACAAAGCCACCCTCATTGTTGTAACTGAAATTATATTGGACCAAGACATTAGTATTGTTATAGTCAATATGAACACCGTAGGAATCAAGCGGCCCTTTAGCATTCATCAACACATTATTTTGAATCACCACATTGTCTGAGTCAAAAGGCCAAGTCCCACTGCCGCGCGCGTACATACGAGAATCAAGGCTTGAACCTGAACCATCAAAGACATTATTTTCAACCAAAACATTTGAGGCTCTAGTGGGCACAAAGCCAGCGCCACCCGTATTTAAAAATAAAGAATTTCTAACCGTAATATTATCATGCTTATAAAGCGCTGTTGCCGACCCT
>JABIQF010000049.1 GCA_018668095.1 Cellvibrionales bacterium | reverse complement strand
CCTTGGCGGCGCTATTAAAGGCTTTAAAAAATCCATGGCTGACGATGAGCCAGCAAAAGAACTGGATGAACAAAGCGATTCGACTGCCGACAAGAAAGATCAATAACTCGATATTAATTTATGGATATTGGTATACAAGAAATCTTACTAATCAGTGTTATTGCCCTCATTGTATTAGGCCCTGAGCGATTACCGTCAACGGTTAAAACGATTGCCTTGTGGCTAGGAAAAATCAAACGCAGCTTTAACAGCATCAAGGCCGATATTGAGCGTGAAATCAATGCTGATGAAATCCGTGAACAAATCCATAATGAAAACGTGTTACATCAACTTGGCGAACCTATAGAGCAACTAAAACAAACAGCCAGCGAATTTGAACAATCTATCCATGATACTCATCAATCTATTCATACGTCGATAGATGATGACACTTCATCTGAAAAACATTAGAAAGCGGCTAGCGCATGTCTACTACTTCGAACTCAACAGACAATAACACTGCGGAAAGCAGTGATAGAGAACAGCCGCTTGTTGCGCACTTACTTGAACTACGTACCTGCCTACTAAAAAGTCTCGGAGCAATACTCCTGGTTTTTTTAGCCTTAGTGGCCTTCTCTAATGACATCTACACATTTTTTGCATTACCCATTCAAGCTCTGCTGCCTGAAGGCACCAGCATGATTGCAACGGATATTGCCTCACCTTTTTTTGCGCCGTTTAAGCTCACTATTATTTTATCGTTTTTTATTGCCGTGCCGTATATCCTCTATCAACTCTGGTCTTTTATTGCGCCCGGCATGTACAGCAATGAGAAAAGTTTAGCGATTCCTCTTTTTGTGAGTAGCGTCTTATTATTTTATTTGGGGATTGCCTTTTCGTACTACGTTGTATTTCCAATTGTATTTGGTTTTTTTACTGCCATAGCACCAATAGGTGTTGCGGTGACACCTGATATCAATAGCTATTTATCTTTTATACTTAAACTGTTTTTTGCTTTTGGCTTAGCCTTTGAAATCCCCATTGCCACGTTTATTTTAATTAAAGCTGGCGTAACAACAAGGCAAGCGCTGGCAGAAAAACGCCCTTACATTGTGGTTGTTTGTTTTGTATTTGGCATGTTATTGACGCCGCCAGACATTATTTCGCAGTCGTTGCTAGCAATTCCGGCTTGGCTACTGTTTGAATTAGGCTTATTGATGAGCCGATTAGTCGATAAAAAAAGCGGCAACTCAGGCTAACAATTTTCCCTTACCCTTCTAAGAACATACATTCCTGCAAGCAGCATCAACCCTAATGGATTCATACTACCACCGCCACCACCCGAACCATTAGAAGTTAATGTATTATTGGATTGATCATCAACGAGAGTGTCATCAGTAGGGCTATCAACAGGGCCGTCCGCAGGCTCTGGTTCACCAAAAGAGTTCAGAGTAACATTAAGCGTATTATTTGAAGCTATAACATCAGTCGTTTCTGCAGTAGCGGTACTCACCGAATGCTGCATAATTAACTCAGTTGCATTCTGATTCACAGTTGCCGTAACCGTTAATGCAAAATTACTTAACGGATTATTGACCGTGCAATTATAACTGCTCGACATTGCCGTACATACACCGCCCTCAATACTGGCGCTAACAAACTGCCCCTCATCGACATTACTAATTACGCCACTCACGTTAAGCGAACTAATAGGAATGTAACCGTCGTCAGTATTGATGTTATAAACCAAGTCGAATGGCGTGACTCTATCGGGACTAACAGGATTATTAAGGCTCGCAGATAAACCCACATCGACAGGAAAGTTAAAACATAAACCCGATAAATTATCAGCAACCGTTTGATTAATAGATTCAATGGAGCAAGAAGAAAAACCCGTAAAACTAGAAGCCTGAAATCCCAGACTGGCTGACATTACGTGTTGATTTTCTGGGCAGCCATTCACCTCTATAGCATCATGATCAGCACCGAGATTGTGGCCAATTTCATGTGCCATAACTAAACTCACTAATGAAGTATCTCCCGCATCAGTTAATCCAGTATTTAAACCAAAGCTTTCACACACCTGACCCAAGTAAGCTATGCCAATAACATCGCCATCAGCACCTGAAAAATCACGCCCAGTGACTAAATGAAAAATAGATCTCGATTGCTCTAAAAAATCTAACTGATTAGAGCCCCGCAATATTCGTAATCGGTCGAGTAAATCATTAGGATCATCACTACTGCCGATCAATGCATTCTGATCTGCATCCAACATCGTTAAACTAATTCGACTAAATTGATAGCCCAAACCATTTTGAAAAAATAATTCCATTTCATTCAGCTCACGTAAAGCACGCTGCATCGGCGTTTCAGAACCCGGTAAGTTTTGATAACTTAAATCGTAAGCCAGCTCAATTTCCGGTAATAGACAAACACCATTGATTCGATTAACACATACATCTGAAATGCTTGCAGAGGCAGTAGTAAAATGACTGGCAATAGGTTTATTCGCTAATAATTCTTTTTCCATATTAGAAACATTAGACTGAAGAGATGACATTGAACTATCATTTTGAAAAAATGGCGTTTTAATAACGCCAGATGCACAGGTTTTTAATTCTTCATCATCCGTGGCTTGATAAGTATGCAATCCCTCTGCGCCATTCACTATTGGATTATGACTAGCGTCAATAATATATAATTCATTCTCAAATTGTAAAACACCCTGCCAATGACCATTGCTGTAAGAGACTCTCACACCACTTTGCGGATACCCTGACAACTGACCTTTATAATGAAGCTGTTCAGCATTGGCTATGGGGGTATTAATTTTCTCGAGCAGTTGAGTATTCTGATACAACTCAGCTAGTAATGAAAAACCGTTTACATTGAAAGATAAAAGAAGAGGATCATTCTTATTAAGAATCTGAGCACTAATACTTGGCGCCGCCAACATAGTTAACCATAAAATGACTACAAAAAAGGTACTACGAGAATCTACTTGAATTTGATACATAAAATACTTAATGCCCCACCATTTGTTTATACATTATCTATAGTAAATATATAGAAATCCCTCTCCTATATAGATTAGACAAACATTCGCATTATCGGCTATCAACCACCTTATTCTACGGCGAAGTGTGATGTATTAGACCATTTTTTACTTCTTATTGATCTAAATGAATTGAATTATGTGCAAATTATTATCGATCATATTACTGATTTTTTTTCATGTCATTCAAGCCATTTAAGCCATCCAAGCCCTGTTATTTTTGATTCCGCATAACTAATGCAACAAGATGTGAAATCAGCGGGAATGAAAATTGCTTTTCTTTTGCATATGCCCGAACTTCAGCCGACAGTGGCTTTTTAGTTATCAATATTTTCATAAAGCCCTTACTTCGATAACGCTTATAATTTTTCATATCAAAAACACTTTCATAGCGATCAAGATAGCCGGCAATTTCTAATGTATTTAAAGTTCTTAAACATTTATAACATTTACCACAATTAGCACTGCTACTCGCATTCTCCGGACCGAGACACACATCGAGAGCGGTATATGAATCGGGCACTTCTGCAACGCGAAGGGTTTTTTCTACCCGACTGTATTGTGCACCTGTAGGCATAGCATTAAGCATCGCCGTTGACAACATGGGCACCAACACCGCATCACTCATTGAAATATCATAACTTTCACCAATAGATGTATCGGCATAGCTAAAACTCGAAGCGTATAAGTATCGACCTATTCCCTGCTGTAATAATAAAGCAACTGATGTATTACGTAAGGTATGGGTTCTTTGAAAACCAATTTCAGGACAATAAAATTCATGTAAATTCGAATTCACTATTAATAGTGGTAAACCTAATGCTTGAGCATGAGGAGTAAGTCGATCTGATCGCTCTCTAAATAAAGCTTCGCCTCCTACACCATGTGAACCGACATTATTAAAAAGCAGATGTGTCACTTTAAAAGCCTCGGTCACATCAGAGTAATAATGATCTGCCATTGCACAATAGGAATCTATACCAGCAGAAAATCCTGTGATGACGCCTTTAGCTCGCTTTGGCTGTTCGCAGTCAATTTCTTCTGCAATAATCTTAATCTTTTTTAGTGAAGGGATAATTATCTGTATTGCCTGCTGAAGAGGACCAGAAACATTGTAATATAGCTGCTCAGAAACGGCCCCCTGTATATGAATATCCTCGCCTGCTAACATTGCTGGTATCAGCATCCCTAGTAATGCTGCATCGCCGCTGTCGCAAAGTAAATCAGAAAAAGATTTATCTAAACTATACCAAAGTGTTCTATTACCTTGTGCACAGGTAATATCAACCTCATAGCTTATTTGATTATTATTAAACACTAACTTAGGTATACCAATATGCATTTTATTTCTCTTTCATTTTTTTTATATATGTCATTCTAATCTAGCTATCGCTATCTTTCCATTGTGTTTTTAAACCTTTGTCGCTATGGTGAACAGACACGCTTAAATAATGAGAATAATATTTTAACATGCCATTTAAAATTACAGATTTGCCTATCAATATAGAAAGCATTAAAGGATTTCTTGCCGATGACGAAGGACAAGCTTTATTTGAAGCCGCAAGCCACACTGCCGCTCTTGGGCCCACTTTAGAAGTAGGCAGCTACTGTGGAAAATCCACCGTCTTTCTAGGCAGCGCCGCCAAACAAAATAATAATATTGTTTATGCCGTTGATCATCACCGCGGCTCTGAAGAGCACCAATTAGGGGAGGAGTATCACGATAGCGAGCTATTTGATTCGCAAGCTCAATTAATGGATAGTTTTAGAACATTTCGTAGAACACTCCGAAATGCCGAACTTGAAGAAACCGTTATACCCATTGTCGCCGCATCACAACTTGCCTCTCGTCATTGGTCAATTCCACTAGGTATGGTTTTTATTGATGGCGGCCATAGTATGGAAGCAGCAATGATTGATTACCGCGCGTGGGCTAATCATATTGTGGTGGGTGGAATTTTAGCAATTCACGATATATTTCCTGACCCCAACGATGGTGGCCAAGCACCCTACACTATTTGGAAACTTGCAAAGGCATCTGGTTTATTTGAAGAGCTACCGACAGTGAATACTTTAGGCTTATTTAGACGGATCTAACAATGATACTGTGGTGAATAGCTGTGACGCTGCCGTATATTCAGTTAAGGCATCAGCAGCCAATAGAATAGCGCCTGCCGTCCAAGTAGGCTTTTCATCTGGCCATAGAACATCTTGCACAAACTGGTAACCCGTCCAATAGGAGCCATCATCTAACTGCCATTGATGCAGCCAGCTATACAGCTCTGAGGCACGAGCATGCTCTCCTGCTGCTAGTAATGCCATGGTTAACTCGCAGGACTCTGCAACCGTTACCCATGGCTCTTCAACCACACAACGACAACCCAAGCTGACTTCTACAAACTCATCCCAACGCGTCATTAAATGTGCTGACGCTTGCGCCTTTGGAATAACCCCAGTTAATACTGGATAAAACCAGTCCATTGAAAATCGTGATTTACTCTCCCACGTACGATCAAAACGCTGCGGTTTATTGCGTAAGGCATCACCTAGCTTTTCTCGCGCCAACAACCATTCAGGTCGAGGCTGATTAACGATTACCGAAATATTATGAGCGCATTCCAGGCTCTTATAAATAGAGCTACACCCGGTAATTAATGCGTCACACATCGGCTCGCTATTAGTATCCACGGCCCAATTGATGTCACCCTCTTCCTGTTGCTGGGCAATGACGAAATTGATTGCCGCATCAACTACTGGCCATAGTCGCTGTATAAAATCATTGTTCTGACTAATTAAATAATGATGCCAAACACCCGTCGCGACATAGGCGACAAAATTAGTTTCACGCCGATCTTTCTTTTCAACCACATCATCTTTGTAAGCCGCCCACCAGCTTCCATCGGGCAACTGCTGATCTGCCAACCATTGATAAGCTCGCTCAGCATTAACAAAATCGCGATGAATACTTAATCCCATAGCTGATTCAACATGATCCCAAGGATCACAATGACCGCCTTCAAACCAGGGAATAGCACCACTGGGTTGTTGCACCTGCCGGATAAAATTAACGGTCGATAAAAAAAACGCTTCAGGATAAAGCCCTTTCAATAAAAGTAATTTACTCATTATTGAGCAGCTCCATTATCGGCTGCCACAGATGCATTCTTTTGAAAGTACATCACAACACTTTTACCCATTAACGGGTTAAGTAATTTATCAATTGTTTGTGTCAACCAAGGCTTCTTCATTAAATCCCAAACTAACAACTTATGATAAGCGGCAATTAACTTAGATGTTTCCTGCTTATCCCAAAACAAACATTTCAACCACCAGAACGGAACATGTAAAGCATGGGCCCAATGGCCAGCATAATAAGCATAGCCTTGTTGTTGAATATTTTTTCGTAACGTCCTCGCATTAAAGATACGAATATGGCCACCTTCAACCTCATGGTAAGCACGGCTTAACGCCCAACAAATTCTCTCTGGCCATGCACGCGGCACACTGGTCGCAAATACACCTTTAGGCTTTAACACGCGTGTAATTTCAGCCAATACCGCTTGATAATCTGGAATATGCTCAAGCACTTCTGAACAGATAACTGCATCAAAACTATTACTGGCAAAAGGTAATGACAACGCATTAGATGCTGATAATGAAAAACTTTTATTGCCATTACTCGGTTCAGAGAACTGCGTAAATCGTTCAGCACTTATTTTCAAATCATCAAAACTAAGATCAACGCCTACCGCTTGAATATCAAATTCCATATAAGCAGAAATAATATGCCGGCCTTCACCACAGCCAAGATCTAAAACTTTATCACCTTTTGCCAAACCCATATGCTGAAAATTAATGGTTAGCATTGGCAGCCTCTTTTTCAGGGAAATCTGATCCCTGAAAGAGTTGATCAGATAATGGTTCAAAAGATAAATCGTCATCAAGAATTTTATAGTACAACGCGGTCATTTCTTTTGCCGCTAAAGCCCAAGAAAAGTTTTTCTCTATACGCTTTCGACCAAGCTTCCCATAGCGTTTTCTAGCATCTGCATTTAATAATAAGTTTTCTATTGCCTCAGCCAGAGCGGCTGGATCTTTTGTTGCTACTGTCACGCCGGCATCACCTACCACTTCTGGTAATGCCCCACCGTTAGTAGAAATTAAAGGAACGCCACAAGCCATAGCTTCACCGGCCGGCAAACCAAATCCTTCATAAACAGAAGGCACAATCGCAATGCTCGACTCAGCATAATGGTTAACTAATTCTTCAGTAGTCACGCCATGAACAAACTGAATATGTTTAGCTAAATTTAAGCGCTTAATTAATTGCTCAGTCTCGCCTTGCTCTTGCGGCTTACTCACTAACAATAAACTCAGTTGCGGATACTGCTGTACCAACTGTGATAACGCCAGCAATAAATAGCGCAAACCTTTTAGTGGCTGGTCAGCAGAAGCGATAGCCATAATTTGCCAAGGATCACGCTTAACAGCCCGCAGAGGTTTGAATACCTCCGTATCTATACCGTTATAAATCAAATGGATATTTTTAGCCTCTATAGAGAAGTCTTTCGAAATATCCGCCGTTGATTGTTTAGATACCGTGACGACATGATCCAACTGAGACGCTACGCGCTTTTGCATGCCTAAGAATGCATACCAGCGACGAATAAAAAAGCGCTGCCATTTATCATCACTTGCATTCAATGCAATTTCTAAATCACTGGTAATAGGATGATGAATGGTGGTCAATAAATTAAAGCCTTTTTTCTGCAGCTTTAACATACCCCAACCAAGACATTGATTATCATGAATAATGTCATAATCATCTCGTCGCGATTTTAGGTATTTGTAGAGACGGCGACTAAAGCAATAAGGCTCTGAAAATCCACCGGTAAGTTTGCCCGTCCACTCTATAATATTAGTGAGTGAAATAAGATGATGCGCACGTAATGATCGTAAACCATTACTAAATAAATCCAAACCCGGGAGCTTGATAAGATTAACGCGAGGATCGACCTCAGGGTATGGCTGGCCAGAAATAACATCGACTTGATGACCGGCATCGACTAAGGCCTTACTCAAGTATTTTATATAAATACCTTGGCCACCACCAAAAGGCGCGCTGCGATAGCCAGCTATACAAATACGCAGTGGGCGGATGACGGGTGCTGATGATTTTAATTCAACTGTACGTGCTTTAGCGCTAGCAGTCGTTATTTCAACTTTGGGTAAGGGGACATCATCGAATAATGAAAGCTGGCGCTCTTGCGCCGCTATTTCTGCCAGACTCATCGGTTCTATTGATTGAGAGACTGATTTATTCAGAGATTTAACTAACGATTGCCCCATTGAGGCTGTCGACTTTTGAGTAACTGTTTTTTTATTTGATTGACTCATTCTATCCATTAGTGCCTAAGACGGGTTGTTTTAAACGACGAAGCTATATGGCTGAAAACTGCATAACTGAAAACTACATAACTGAAAACTACATAACTAAAAACCACATAACTAAAATCCGCTAACTGCTGACGGCAACCAATAACTAACCGCCGTCTATAGATAGACGTTTTAAAAATAGGTAGAAGTTGGCGATCAGTAATAAAACGATGACGCATTCTCTAATAAAGGAT
>JABIQF010000126.1 GCA_018668095.1 Cellvibrionales bacterium | reverse complement strand
CGCCAACCCTTTTCAAACCATTCAACGACAAGATATTGGTATTACGCTAAATGTTACACCGCGTATTAATCAGGGTGATTCAATCACTTTAGAGATTGAACAAACAACAGAAAATGTTTCACCCACTGCCAACAGCCAAGCGGCCGATTTAATTACCGAGAAAACTGAAATCAAAACCAGCGCACTCATTCGCGATGGACAGGTATTAGTATTGGGCGGATTAATACGTGAAGATGATGTCACTACGCGCACCCAAGTTCCTTTACTCGGAGACGTTCCATTACTAGGTCGTTTATTTAGATCCAGCTCTGTCAGTAAAAGAAAAAACAACTTAATGGTTTTTATTCGCCCAGTGATTTTAAAAGATCAATTGCAAATGAGTGGCTTAACCGCGCAACGCTACGCCTTTATGCGTGAGAAACAAATGCAGAATGCATTAAGTACGTTTATTAAATTATCTGAAAACCCTGCGCTTGCTGAGTTTGAAGAGTTCCAAGAAATCACACCTCAACAAACTGAAGCTAATTAGGACCGCTGAGTAAACATTGTCTTGTAAGGAAATAGCCCAAACACACCACCGGTATGAATAAACACAATATCGTTATCGGTGGCAAAACGGCCACTGGTTATTTCCTGCAGCAAGCCATCGAAAGCCTTACCTGAGTAAACCGGATCTAAAACCACACCCTCTGTCCGAGAAAGCAAAGTAATCGTATCAATCACCGACTGTCCTGCTTTTGCGTAACCCTCGCCCACATAGCCATCTATCATTCGTATCATCGATGCTGTCAGCGCTAATGAACCTTGCAAAGGATACTTTAATTGCCAGTCGGCAATATCATCCTTAATTTTATCGATAAAGTACTGTTCATCATCACAAACATTAATGCCATAAATATCGGCCTGCATACCCAGCAAATGTGCACCAACAATCAAACCCGCTTGCGTCCCTCCCGAACCTGAAGCCGTTATAATTGCCGCCGGCGATATACCATGAGCTAGAAAGTCGCTATTCATCTCATCACAGGCTGCAATATAACCCCAGAGACCATCACCATCGCTGCCACCGGTAGGAATCGCAAACGCACGGTGACCCGCTTTAGCGTATTCGTTAGAGACTTGAGTAAACAGCGCCCCTAGAGTTGATGCGTAAACGGCTGGGGAATGATAACTAATACTACATCCCGAAAGCTCATCAAGCAGTTGGTTTCCATCACTGGCTTGCGTTGATTTTGGTAGACCACGTAAGATCAAGTGACACTTTAGACCAAGCTGCGCAGCAACTAAAGCTGTCGCGCGACAATGATTCGATTGAATGCCACCACAAGTAATTAAAGTATCGCAGCCAGAAGCTATAGCTTTAGCAGCAATAAACTCAAGCTTGCGGACCTTATTACCGCTCAAAGTTGAGCCTGTCATATCATCGCGCTTTAACCAAATTAGCGGGCCGCCAATCTGTTGTTGAAGACGCCGCAAAGGTTGCAGCGGTGTTGGCGTATGCGCCAGCTGAATACGAGGAGGATAGTTAATTAAGGTGTCGGCCATCTCAATACCCCATTTAGACAAATGCCAGCATAGCTGGCATTTGATTGGACGAGAAAACTTTCGCGCTAAAAGCGCTGACTACTTTCTGCTTAAACGAACAAGGCGGTTTATCATTAACCGTCTTTAATCACACTGATTAAACCGCTTTAAGTGTGCCTTTGGGCAATACAGCATGAACAGCTATACGCTGGAATTTTAATTCCATGCCATCAGCCGCTTCTAAAACGAGGTAATCACCTTCGATTTTTCTTACTTTACCCAATAAACCGCTTGTCATGACCACTTCGTCGCCTTTTTGAAGACCGCCGACTAATAAGTCATGCTCTTTCTGACGCTTACGCTGAGGGCGAATCGCAATAAAGTAAAAGAAAACAAAAAGACCGAGTAAGAAGATCATTTGCATGGCAACGCCACCTTGCGGTTGTGCTCCAGCTGTTTGCGCATGCGCCTGACTAATAAATAAACCCATTGTGAACCTCTTTAAATTAAATAAATATTTTATAAACTGATGTTATTTTAACTGTAATGGTTAGCCTTTCGCTACCCGCTTGCTCACTACAAATTACCTTTAATCCAAGCCATGACATCATCATGGTGCGTCTTGGTTTTTACTTTATCCATAATATACTTGAGTTTTCCGTCTTTACCGACAATAAAACTACTGCGCAAAATACCATCATACTCACGACCCATAAACTTTTTAGGTCCCCAAGCGCCGTATTTATCAGCAATCGCATGGCCTTCATCTGAGAGCAAGTCAAAATTAAGTGACTGCTTAACGATAAAGTTTTGCAAACGCTTAACCGGATCAGGACTAATGCCCAGTACAACTGTATCTAATGCTGCTAACTCTTTCTCGCTATCACGAATACCACAAGCTTGAACCGTACAACCGGGCGTACTTGCTTTAGGATAAAAATAAACGACAACATTTTTCTTGCCTTTAAAGTCTTTTAAACTGACCTTAACATCATCCTGATTATGCAATGTAAATGCGGGCGCTAAATTGCCCAATTTTGGTAATGCCATGTTAAAAACCTCTAGAGTCAATAATATACATTAACTATCGTCATCGATAGATAGCGTATCGGGTAAATCTTTTTTCGTTTTAGCGCCTAAGTCTTTGAGAATAGCAACGCGACGTATTAAATT
>JABIQF010000246.1 GCA_018668095.1 Cellvibrionales bacterium | reverse complement strand
CTGTCAATTATTACGTGAGCACAACATCAATGCTTTTTCTGTCGTTGGCGGCATTGCTCAAATTATTCGCTATTAAACTTGCTAGTATTCAATTTAACTCTTCACTATTTTTCTTGTATGTTTTTCTTGTATGTTTTTCTTAAATATTCCTCTTTAATACCCACACCATAAAAAAAGCCAGACTGTTATTGACAGCCTGACTTGTTAAAGTGGTAAGAATATAAAGCTATGGATATAAAATTATTCTGTTAGAAGTTATAAAACAACCCTAAAGAAACAACAGGATAAATATCAAAATCATTAGCATCTTCCTGAAGCTCTAGCTCTTCGCGCTCAACCTCATCTAACAATAATGGGTTATTCGACAATGTACCGCCCACAGTTTGCAAATTAACGGTAGGCTCACCTTGAAAAACAACACCCAAATCAAAAGCAAAACTAAAGCCATCAGCAATCGATCGCCCCCAGCCCAAGCCTAAATAGGGGGCATAAGAATCAAAACTAATATTACCCTCTAAGCGCCCTACTTCAGCACTCGTGAAAACTGTATCACCTACTTCAAGCGTTAATCCAGAAATATCACTTTGCGCATAAATTTCATTATCATTAATCAATGCCCCGGTAGTCAGACGAAAGCCTCCGCCAAACACATGCCAATCAATTAAAATACCTGTCGACTCAAAATCAAAATCATAGTCATAATTAACGCCATCCGTTTCACCATCGAAATTTTGTGATGTCGTGTGATAAGCCAGCTTTAAATTAACATTTTCACTTAGCGACTGCGATAAAGCGACCTGATAACCGAGAGTACTTCCACCCACACCTAGCGCGGTGCCAGCATAACTATTAATTGATATAAGCATAGATACCCCATAAAAAAATGCCGATATACTCAGCAGCTTTATGACTCGCCGTGCTACTTTTTTAAACTTGTCATTCAACATTACTCAAACTCCGCTTTCCAATAAACCTATTAATTAATAATTGCATAGTGAATTTCATGCAGCCCTCATATAGCTCTTATATATTTATAAAAGATATGAGGTGTTTATTAGGTATAGCGGATGAGATAAAAAGCAAGAATTGTGAAGGATACTATTGTGCGGGAGATCACAGTTTTTTTGTGAGCTTAGCCCAAATTTCAAACCTTAACTCAATCTAACGAACAAATCATAACGCACAAAAAATTGCAGCTTAATTTATTCGTTAGAATGTGAGCTAACAACACACCAACATAAAGCTGATTACTTAATGGTGATGACCACCAAGTCCGTGCGCATGCCCATGAGAAATTTCTTCTGTCGTCGCTGCTCTAACATCGAGAATCGCAATTGAGAAAGTCAAATCAATACCCGCTAAAGGATGATTGGTATCAATATCGACATTAAACTTACCGACCTTAGTAACGGTCGCATCTCTAGGTCCATCAGCCGTATTAACTTTCACTGACTGACCTACTTTAAACTTACGCGATTTAGTCGTTAAATGCTTAATAGGAACACGCATGGCTTCAGCTTCTACACGCTCACCATAAGCCTGAGCAGCGGTTAAATCGACGTCTAACTTATCGCCAATTTCTGAGCCCACTAAAGCCAATTCTAAATCGGGTAGAATATTGCCATGACCATGAAGGTAAGCCATAGGATCATCATCCGCTGATCTTTCAACTTCAGCCCCTGCACTGTCTTTTAATATATAGCTAAAAGTGACCACTAAATCTTTTTCTATCTTCATAATTTTCCCAAGGGTAAAACTCATTTATTTTTAAGTTTTAAATTGCAGCGCTAATTTTATAAGCGAATAAAACTATTTATAGAGCCATCGCTAGCAGACACAAGACAATACCCGCTAATACACCCGCAACAATATCATCGATCATAATGCCTAAGCCGCCATGAACATGCCTATCCAAATAACTAATAGGCCATGGTTTTAAAATATCAAAAACACGAAATAAAATAAAACCGATAACGACCCACAACCAACCCGCCGGCGCAAATAACATGGTAATCCAGAAGCCAACAAACTCATCCCAAACTATAGCGCCATGATCATGAGTGCCTAAATCATCCGCCGTCTTTCCACAAAAATAAATACCGACAACACTCGCCACTAAAATAATAAGGCACTGTATCAGTAGCGATTGCTCCGCTATCAATAACCATAATGGAACAGCCGCTAAGGTGCCAAAGGTACCCGGCGCGAACCCCGTTAAACCACTGCCCAAACCAAGACCCAGAAAATGCGCCGGATGCGAGATTAAAAATGTCCAACTTGGTTCTTTTTTATTTTCAGTCACTTCATCACCTTTGCTTAAAAATGCGTATAACCTTTTTGATTCTGAGCACTCCAACCTTCATCGGATACAGTAACGCCAACCCCACCCTCTTTAGCCTCACCAACAGTACCGACTTTCGTGCAAGGTAAATCAAGCGCTAATGATATTGCCTGAATAGCTGCAAACTTTTCAGGCGTTGCAGTAAATAATAATTCGTATTCATCGCCACCACTCAACACCCACTGCTGCACTTGCTGGTAGTTTGCGTGTGCCGCTAAGCCACTATGAATAGGTAAGGCATCACCTTGCAGCATTATCTGTACTTGGCTTTGCGTGGCGATATGATTCGCATCGGCCACTAAGCCATCAGAAATATCAATAGCAGATGAAGCAATACCGACTAACGCTTTGCCCAATGCCAACCGTGGTTCTGGCGCATAAAAAGATGATAACAGCTCTGAACGCGCATCATCACTGCAAGGCCATTGCATGATATTCTCGGAAGGCATCAGAAGCTGTAATGCTCCAGCACCTTTACCTAATGAACCACTAACCCAAACATCATCACCCACTTGTGCGCCATTACGGCGTAAACACACACCCGATTTTGACTGCGTTTCACCAATAAGCGTTAATGAAATAACTAAACCCTTATCGATTCTTGTTGTATCGCCACCTATCAATGTCACATTATGCTGCTGGCATATTTGTGCCAACTGCTGTGAAAACGCAGACAGCCATTCGTCCTCAACTTGCGGTAATGACAAGGCCATTGTCATCCAGCGCGGGGTTGCACCCATAGCGGCAAAATCACTTAAGTTGACGCCCATAGCGCGACTAGCAACATGCTCTGCTAAAAAATCGGCAGGAAAATGCACACCTTCTATTAAAGTGTCGGTAGCAACAACTAAGGGATTTTTTTGAACGTCGATAACAGCAGCGTCGTCACCAATACCCACTAAGGTATCCGCATCGGAGTTTGGCAAAACATCCGCAAAAGAGAAGTAACGCTTAATGATGTCAAACTCAGATAAAGAATTCATGGTTTACTCAACAATTAGCTACCATTATCTACTATTAGAAAAGCAGCAATTAATTAACCATTGCACTTAACGATATTATTGCTGGGCAGCAACTTCGAGTGCACGCACTTCTGTCGCCACCTTATCTAATAAGCCATTCACAAACTTATGGCTATCTTCAGGACCAAATTTCTTAGCGAGATTAACGGCCTCATTAATAGACACTTTATAAGGCACATCAATTCGGTTTTTTAACTCATAAACACTAATACGTAATAACGCATGCGTAATGGGGTCACATTCTTCTAGCGTTCTATCATCAGAATAAGGCGAGAGTAAGGTATCTAAAGCCTGCGAGGTACGCTGTACGCCCGACAATAGCTCCATAAAATAATCGAGGTCGGTGCCTTTCATATTAAAATCAACACGAAACTGCGCAGCAATTTCATTCGCCTGCGCACCGGTTAAATGCCATTGATATAAACCCTGCATAGCAAAGTGACGCGCCTTATGACGCTCACTGGCTAATGCACGACGTTTCATTTGATCGGGTGAAGGTTTTGCCATTACGATAAACGCTCTAATAAGTCAGCCATTTCTATTGCCGCTAATGCTGCTTCACGACCTTTATTCGCTTCGCCTTCTTCGGCACGCGCTAGCGCTTGATCAACATTGTTAACGGTTAATACACCAAAACCAATTGGCACGTCATATTCTAAACTCACATCAGCAATACCACGCGCACATTCTCCGGCAACAAAGTCAAAATGCGGTGTATCGCCTTTAATAATAACGCCTAATGTCACAATCGCCTTATGCTGACCTAAATTAGCCACTCGCTTAGTTGCCAGTGGCACTTCATAAGAACCTGGCACATAGACGATATCAATTTGGCTATCGTCTATACCGCTTTCATTAATAGCAGCTAATGCACCTTCTAATAGTTTGTCAGCAATAAACGCATGCCAGCGACCAACAACAATCGCAACACGATATGATTGATTACGGCAAACACCACCAATCACATTTAAGCCATCAATTTTCTTTTGTAGCTCTGCCGAACGCTGATACTCAGCCGAACGGGGATCTTGTGCTTCTGTCTTCATAATTATTTTTTAACCGTCTTTATTACGAATCGCAAGATACGTATTCAACCACTTCTAAATCAAAACCAGAAATACCACTGTAATGTTTATCTGGCCCCATTAAACGTATTTTCTGCACGCCTAGCTGACGCAATATCTGCGAACCCACACCTATCGTTAATGAATCACTACCCTTAGTGACTAACACCGAAGGCTTGGCGCGACGGCCCAATGCAATTTGCGCATCGCCTAACCAATCAATCGAGGTGTTATGCGTGGCTAATAAAACAAGCACACCACAGCCTTCTTTTTCTATAGCGGCTAAACAACGCTGGATATTCCAGTCAGGTTTATCTCTCAATTGCGCACCTAACATATCTCTTACTGCTGAACCTGTATGAACGCGAACTAATGTAGGATCGTCCGCGCTAGGTGAACCCTTAACTAAAGCTAAATGAGTTTCGCCATCGGTGCTATCTTGAAACACATTAATAGTGAACTTACCGTGATCAGTATTAATTTCACCCTGCTCTAATAAATCGACGGTCTTTTCATGCAGCAAACGGTAATGAATTAAATCGGCAATGGTGCCTATCTTTAAGTTATGTTTTTCTGCAAACACATCAAGATCTTCTCGACGCGCCATATTACCATCGTCATTGATAATTTCGACAATTACAGCTGATTCATCAAAGCCGGCTAAGCGTGCTAAATCACAACTCGCTTCAGTATGTCCCGCTCTCACCAACACGCCGCCTTTTTGCGCCATTAGCGGAAAAATATGGCCCGGTTGCACAATATCAGTTGGCACTGCCGTTTTACTGGCGGCAGCAGCAACAGTACAAGCGCGATCGGCAGCACTAATTCCCGTGGTTACACCTTTTGCTGCTTCTATCGATAAAGTAAAGTTGGTGCTATAAGCCGCTCGATTTTCATCGACCATTAACGGCAAATCTAATTGCTCGCAACGCTGCTTACTCATTGGCATACAAATTAAGCCACGACCTTCACGCGCCATAAAGTTAATCGCTTCTGGCGTTATGCATTGTGCAGCAATCACTAAATCGCCTTCATTTTCGCGATCTTCATCGTCCATTAGAACAACCATCTTGCCCAATCGAATATCAGCAATTAGTTCTTCTGTCGTATTTAATTGATTTAATTTTTTCATAAGGTATTGATCACTTTAACCGTTAACACTTATTCGCTTTGATAAGCAGACATACGCTCAAGATATCGCGCAATAACATCGACCTCTAAATTAACTCGACTACCCACTTGGTAATCACCAAATAGTGTCTCGTCAAAAGTATGAGGAATAATATTCAATTCAAATACTGCACCGCTAACAGCATTTACCGTTAAGCTAGTGCCGTCTACACAAATAGACCCTTTTTGCGCTATATACTTAGCAAAAGGCTCTGGTGATCGAATGGAAAAACGCCATGAACGACCATCTTCATAACGTTCAACAATTTCACCAACACCATCAACATGACCACTCACTAAGTGCCCACCTAAAAAGGAACTTGGCGTTAATGATTTTTCTAAATTAACAGCACTACCTTCTTGTAAATCACCTAAGGTCGTATGCGTTAATGTCTCTATTGACACGTCGACCCAAAAACCTTTTTCAACAAACTCAACCGCCGTTAAGCACACGCCATTAATCGCGATACTGGCACCGAGTTCAACATTCTCTAAAGGGAGCTCAGCAGAATTAATCAGTAAACGCTTATCACCGCCTACATCTTCAATTTTTTTAATACTGCCTTTCGCTTGTATTAATCCTGTAAACATTTATTTACCCCAACCCTTTATCTGAATTCTTTATATGACAAGTCAGCAACCAATCAGGCCCGACTGCCATTGTATCGGTAATCGTTAAATTCATTGCCTCAGACATATTTTCAAAAGGCATGCTGAATGCAGGCATCGCATTGCCACCCATTAATTTAGGCGCAACAAATAATTTCAACTCATCAACCAAACACTGCTGAACAAACTGTCCCGCTAATGTTGGCCCTGACTCAATCATGACATGATTCATTTCACGCTCAGCCAAAAAAGATAACAAGGCAGATAAATTCACTATCGAAGCATTTTCATCGGCATTTGAAAACGCCATCACTTTCACCCCACGCGCTTCCAAGGCTTGCACTCGATCGGCCGATGCCGCATTGACGCAAGCAATATAAACATCGCGCGTCGCTAACATTTCAGTGCTTACTACCTTGGCACTTAACGGCGTTTTTAATTGCGAATCAACAATCACTAATGCTGGCTGCCTTTCGACAGGCGCAGATAAATCTTGTTCACGTACATTAAGACTGGGATCATCATGAATAATCGTGCCTACACCAGTAACAATCGCACAACTGCTCGCACGTAATTGCTGTACCTGTTGACGCGCTGACGGTGACGTAATCCATTGGCTTTCGCCAGAGGCCATAGCCGACCTACCGTCTAAACTCATTGCCATTTTACAGCTCACAAAGGGCAACTGTTTTTGCATGCGCTTGATAAATCCGCGGTTAAGTGTTGCCGCTTGCTCTGCCATTAAACCCTCACTAACGTCTAAACCCGCAGCGCGCAATATTGCACTGCCCTGACCAGAAACGTTAGGATTGGGATCTTCCATCGCAGAGACGACACGAACAATGCCCGCGGCTTGCAGTACATCAGTACAAGCACCGGTTTTTCCGGTAAAGCTGCAAGGCTCTAAACTAATATAAGCCGTTGCACCCTTTGCATTATCACCGGCATCGGCAATCGCATTCACTTCTGCATGCCCATCGCCAGCACGAACATGCCAACCACGACCCACTACTTTCTCGTCTTTCACGAGCACACAGCCAACACAGGGATTAGGTGTCGCTGTATAAAGGCCACGACGTGCTAACTGAATCGCTTCAACCATAAACTGGCTATCAGCAATAGAGAATATCGAGTTAATCGACACTGGCTTCCGCACTTTTTTCTGATCTGCCTTCAGCAGATAATTTATCAATCTCTTCACGAAACTCATTAAGATCTTGAAAGCTACGATATACCGAAGCAAAACGAACATAGGCAACATGATCGAGCTGGCGAAGATGCAACATGACAGCCTCACCAACACGAATGGCACTCACTTCTCGCTCACCAGTAGCCATTAACTCATGCTTGATATGACTGACCGCCGCCTCTATTTGTTCAACACTGACGGGGCGTTTTTCTAACGCACGAAGAATGCCACCACGCAATTTATTTTCATCGAACGGCTGGCGTACATCGTTTTGTTTAATAATTTTTGGCAGTAAAAGCTCAGCCGTTTCATAAGTCGTAAAACGCTCAGTGCACGTTTGGCACTCGCGACGACGACGAATTTGCTCACCCTCGGCAACGAGCCGAGAGTCAATCACTTTAGTATCTTCTTCTGAACAAAAGGGACAGCGCATACTTAATTAACTCGTCTTGATTCGGCTAAGCTCACACCATTACTTAGTATAAACAGGGAAACGTTTACACAATTCAGACACTTGACCACGTACACGATCAATCACTGCTTGATCATTGACGTCCGCTAAAATGTCACACATCCAATGAGTTAGTTGAATCACTTCTTCTTCTTTGAAACCGCGTGTAGTAATTGCTGGCGTACCCACACGTAAGCCACTGGTCACAAAAGGTGAACGTGGATCATTAGGTACTGCATTTTTATTAACGGTAATGTGAGCCGCACCTAATGCCGCATCGGCATCTGTACCGGTATACTCTTTACCAATTAAATCAACCAACATTAAATGGTTATGCGTACCGCCAGAAACAATTTTAATGCCTCTTTCGATAAAAGTATTCGCCATAGCTTTTGCATTTGCAACAACTTGCTGCTGATACGCTTTAAAATCATCTTCCATCGCTTCTTTAAAGCTAACGGCTTTCGCTGCAATAACATGCATCAACGGGCCGCCTTGACCACCAGGGAAAACGGCAGAGTTAAACTTTTTCTCTAATGCTGGATTCGCCTTCGCCAAAATAATGCCGCCACGTGGGCCGCGTAATGTTTTATGCGTTGTTGAAGTAACAACATCAGCATAAGGAACCGGACTCGGGTAAACACCTGCAGCAACTAAGCCGGCAACGTGCGCCATATCGACCAGCAAATAGGCTTCAACTTTATCTGCGATTTCACGGAAACGCGCCCAATCAACAATGCCCGAATAGGCAGAAAAACCAGCCACAATCATTTTAGGCTTATGCTCTAACGCTAAGGCTTCAACTTGATCATAATCAATCTCACCGGTTTCAGCATTTAAACCATACTGAACCGCGTTATATACCTTGCCCGAAAAGTTTGGCTTTGCACCGTGAGTTAAGTGACCGCCAGCATCCAAGCTCATACCTAACACGGTATCGCCTGCATTTAACAACGCTAAATAAACAGCACTGTTTGCCTGTGAACCCGAATGCGGCTGCACATTGGCGTAATCGGCACCAAATAACTTTTTAGCGCGCTCAACGGCTAAATCTTCAGCCAAATCAACAAACTCACAACCACCGTAATAGCGCTTGCCCGAATAACCCTCGGCATATTTATTGGTTAACTTAGTACCCTGCGCTTCCATTACTCGCGGACTGCAATAATTCTCTGAGGCAATTAGCTCAATATGATCTTCTTGGCGCTGCTCTTCTGAAGCAATCGCTGCCTGTAATTCGTCGTCAAAACCTGCCACTGTCATGCTTGTATCAAACATTAAACCACTCCAAAACTTAAAATAAGAAATAAACTAACGCCTTTACCAATACGTAGCACGGGAGGCTTGGCCCACTGAATGAAGGCAATAATAGACAAAACACCTCAAATTTGAGTGCCAAAGTCCGAGTCGGCTATTTTTTATACAAATAGACGTTATTTCGAACAGAGCAGCTGTCTTTTATTCAGCTCACCTACTCGCGATGTCGTTTACTCAACCCATACAAAAACGACGAAAAGGCTGCTGCGAAAGGAGCGCGTATTCTACATGAAGAGGCCACTTATATGCACTGATAACAAGTTACAGTGATCCTTTTTTGGGGCATTTTTAATACGCCATTATTCGCTTTAAAACAGAATGCACGCAGCTCTTAAAAATCACTCAACTTATTGAATTTAATAATTATTTATTTCAACTTCTCTCTTAATAGCTGTCATCTTTTAAGAAACACTCGGGTATACTAATGCCATACTGTTGAATCGTTGATTAGGCTTCGCTATATTTATCAATTGATTCCTCACATTTTAACAATTGAGCGGCCCCATTAAGGCCGAATATCCCAGTCAACTTGGAAGTTATCCATGGCCCAATACGTTTTCACCATGAACCGCGTCGGCAAAATCGTGCCCCCAAAACGCGAAATACTCAAAGACATCTCATTATCCTTTTTTCCCGGCGCCAAAATAGGCGTATTAGGCCTTAACGGTTCGGGTAAATCGAGCCTACTTAAAATTATGGCCGGCATAGATCCTGACTATTTAGGCGAAGCGCGACCTCAACCAGATTTGAATATTGGCTATTTACCACAGGAACCCAAACTCGATGAGAGTAAAGATGTTCGCGGTAATGTTGAAGACGGCTTAGGTGAAATTGCCGAGGCGCAGCAAAAACTCGATGCTATTTATAATGCTTATGCCGAACCCGATGCCGACTTTGACGCGCTTTCAAAAGAGCAGCAGCGCTTAGAAAACCTCCTACAAGCCGGTGATGCGCATAATCTCGACCATAAACTCGAAGTGGCCGCCGACGCACTTCGCCTTCCACCTTGGGATGCCGATGTCAGCAAACTCTCTGGCGGTGAACGCCGCCGCGTCGCCTTATGCCGACTACTACTGTCGAATCCCGACATGTTATTACTCGATGAACCCACTAACCATTTAGATGCAGAAAGCGTTCATTGGCTAGAGCAATTTTTAGAAGACTATGCCGGCACTGTGGTCGCCATTACGCACGATCGTTATTTTTTAGATAACGCCGCAGGTTGGATTTTAGAATTGGATCGTGGTCGAGGCATTCCTTACGAAGGCAACTACTCCAACTGGTTAGAACAAAAAGAGCAGCGCCTCGCCAGAGAAGAAAAACAAGAAGCCTCGCGCCAAAAAACCATTAAAGCTGAACTTGAATGGGTTCGCTCTAATGCAAAAGGTAGGCACGCTAAAAGCAAAGCTCGACTACAACGTTTTGATGAATTAAGTTCGCAAGAATTCCAAAGTCGCAGTGAAACCAATGAAATTTATATTCCACCGGGCCAACGACTCGGCGACTCTGTGATTGAACTTAAGAACGTCACAAAGTCATACGGTGACCGTACGCTAATTAATGACTTAAGTTTATCGATTCCTAAAGGCGCTATCGTCGGTATTATCGGTGGTAACGGCGCAGGTAAATCAACATTGTTCAGAATGATTACTGGTGAAGAGCAACCCGATAGCGGCGAAATAAAAATTGGCGAAACCGTTGATATTGCTTATGTAGAACAGCTACGCGATGAAATGAAAGATGACGTTAGCGTTTGGCAATCAGTATCTAATGGCAACGAACTTATTCAAATTGGTGGCTATGAAGTTTCTTCACGCGCTTATATTGGTCGCTTTAACTTTAAAGGCACAGACCAACAGAAAAAAGTAGGCGAACTTTCGGGTGGTGAGCGCGGTCGTTTACAACTAGCGACTACGCTTAAACAAGGAGGCAATGTTTTACTGTTAGATGAACCGTCAAATGATCTAGACGTAGAAACCTTGCGAGCATTAGAAGAAGCCTTATTAGACTTTCCGGGTTGCGCAATGATTATTTCGCATGACCGTTGGTTTTTAGATCGTGTTGCCACACACATACTGGCGTATGAAGGCGATTCTGAATCGGTATTTTTTGAAGGCAATTACACGGAATACCATGCTGATTTTATTGCTAGAAAAGGTAATAACGCATCACCTAAACGTATGCGCTACAAAAAACTGCAGTAAGGCTTGTAAGAAGGCGCACCGCTTATAATAATGCGAGTGCGTCTTCTAATTTATTAACACCCGTCACTTCCATGCCAGGAATTTTCTTTTTAGGCATGTTCGCTTTAGGTACAATCGCTTTTTTAAAGCCATGCTTAGCGGCTTCTTGAATACGTTCTTGACCACTAGGGACAGGCCGAATTTCTCCAGACAAACCCACCTCACCAAACACCACTAAATCACGAGGCAAACAGCGATCACGAAAACTCGATACCACGGCCAACAACAATGCTAAATCAACACCGGTCTCTAACACTTTAACACCACCCACCGCGTTAACAAAAACATCAGAGCCACCGACAGCAAGCCCACCATGTCGATGCAGTACGGCTAACAACATAGATAAACGATTTTGATCAAGACCTACGGCGACTCGGCGCGGATTATTTAACTGCGTATCATCTACTAAGGCTTGAATTTCAACTAACAGAGGCCGTGTCCCTTCCCATAACACCATGACCACACTACCTGGCGCATCTTCTTCGGCACGACTTAAAAATATCGCCGATGGATTTTTAACTTCTTTTAAACCTTGCTCGGTCATCGCAAAAACACCGAGCTCATTCACAGCACCAAAGCGATTTTTTTGACCTCTTAACGTTCGGTAACGGCTATCGGATGAGCCCTCAAGTAAAATAGAACAATCAATCATATGTTCTAACACTTTTGGTCCGGCCAAGCTGCCATCTTTTGTAACATGGCCTACCAAGAAAACAATGGTATTAGACTGCTTTGCATAACGCGTTAAATAAGCGGCGCACTCTCGCACTTGCGATACACCACCCGGCGCCGACTGTAAATCACTGGTATGCATCACTTGAATAGAATCAACCACCATGACACGTGGTTGTATTTTTTGAGCAATAGCAATAATGGATTCGATATTCGTTTCGGAAGCCATTTGCAGTTTATCGGCCGGCAAGCCTAAACGATTTGCACGCATAGCCACTTGCTGCAGTGATTCTTCGCCGGTGACATACAGCGCCGTTTGCTTCTTAGCCAACTCACACATGACTTGTAACAAGACCGTACTTTTACCCGCCCCTGGATTACCACCAATTAACACCGCCGAGCCAGCCACTAAGCCACCACCCAATACACGATCAAACTCAGCCAAACCAGTGCTTTGTCTAGGTAGGCTACTTAGATCGATAGATGATAAAGTTTGGACTTCACTTGTGGTACCCGAATAACCCACCAAGCGCTCGCCGCGCTGAGTGGCGGTGCTAAGACGGATTTCCGACAAGGTATTCCAGACACCGCAATCGGTGCACTGCCCTTGCCACTTGGTATATTCAGAGCCGCAGTCTGTGCAGACAAAGGCTGATTTGGCTTTAGCCATAAAATACTGTCCTGTGATTAGGACATCAGTTTATCAGCACCCACGCCTTTAGCAGAGCAGAATTTTAACTATCTAGTGCTATATTTCAAAAGAGTTCAGTAGCGATTGTGATGTCAAAGCCCTACAATAGTCGGCCGAAATAACGGTATCTCTTTTGTAGCACCACTTAACTGAATCAATTATGACCGAATCCCTTATCCCAGAGCGCCCCGTCATCGTTTCGCCATCACTGGCGGCATCGATTGGCCTCGAAGAAGCGATTCTGCTACAACACCTTGAAAGCGTATTAGCGCTCGGCATAGGTGAAACGCGCGATGGCTATCACTGGACAACAACTCAACTCAGCATGCTAACTCAGCAACTGCCCTTTTGGACAACCGCTGCCTTACGCCGCATTCTGAACAACTTAGTTGACTTAGGTATGGTGTTAGTTAAAACCATGCCCAAAGATGAAAACCAAACGCTCGAATTAACCATTAATCAGCAAGTACGTTATCAGCGTCACAATCAGCCTAGCAGCCAAGCTACGCCATCGGCATCACTAGGTGCTCAACGTATTTCGGCTAACTGGCGTCCCGATCGCGCCATTCTCGATCAGCTAAATCAACAAGGTATTGATCTTAAATTTGTCGAAGCCAATATTGACGAGTTTGTTTTTTATTGGCGTGAACGTAACGAAGCCTCACATGCGTGGTCGAGTAAATTTTTACAACATGTATCGCGACGCTGGCAAACACATCAGCACCATTTACAAGAAGCTGCTGTAAAATTAGTGACGCCACCCAAGCATCAAACACCGATTGCCAAACAATGGCAGCCCAGCCCAGATGCTGTTGAAATTTTAGAGCGCATGGGAATTAATCGGAATTTTATTGATGATGCCGTGGCTGAATTTATTTTATATTGGCAAGAACGCAAAGAAGCGCAGAGCACATGGAATTCAAAATTTGTTAACCATGTTAAACGTCAATGGGCGCGCTTTACGCATACCTTAAAACATGACACTGAGCCACGACCTATTACTGAACAGTGGAAACCAGATCACGAAGTCTTTGATGTGTTGACGATTGCTAATATCGACAGTCAATTTGCGAGAAACTTAATTCCTGAGTTTGTTCTTTTTTGGCGCGACAAAAACGAACTACACCATTCATGGAATACGAAATTTTTGCAGCATGTAAAATATCGCTGGGCTCGACGTAATGATAATCAAACGGGCGCCAAAGGTGATACCTTTGAACGATTAACGGATAGAAGCTGGGCAGCCGACTTAATTAAGTAACGGCTTAACGATAAAGAGCAAGATAATCATGGCAAAACATGTCTCCGATATTCACTTACCCAGTAATGCGTCAATTGCCGCAGGCGCTTCTGTTTCTGAAGCTTCAACAGCCAAACCGACTGAAGCGCATATCGAAGCAATTAATCATTTGTTTACCGAATTAGAACTGGCCTACCACAATCAATTTCATAAAGCCTTTCCTGACCATCAATCATTATCGATGGCTAAGCAGTTATGGCTACGCTTATTAGTAGATTTTAAACCTCAGCATATTGCGACTGCGGGCAGACAAGCCATTTGTGACAATACGTTTTTACCGACACCTCACAGTATTCGTGAGTATTGTGATGCTGCCGTAACAGCAGGTATTCCCGATGCAAAAGCGGCATATATTGAAGCTTGTTTATCTCGCGAGCCTCGACAAAATAGTAAATGGTCACATCCCATTGTTTACTTAGCCGGAAAAACCACCGATTGGTTTTTTCTTAGCAGCCAACCAGAAGCACAAGTGTTTCCTGTATTTGAACGTAATTATTTATTATTACTTGAGCGCGTTAAGCGTGGTGAGCAATTAGACTTACCGGTGGCCAAAGCGCTAACAAAGAAAAAACAAGAACCGTTGGAGCCAGAGGTTCAAAAAGAAAAGTTAAAAGCCCTACGTGACCAACTTGATTTGTAAAGATGCGCTATAAGTTTCATTAGACGGCAGTATAATTTCATTATCAAAAACACTGCCCCTCTCCAAACAGACAAATTGTTGATAGTTTTCTATCCCTACCGTTTTTAACAACGCTGATTTTTCTGCGCCGGGATTCCATACAACCGCACTAGCACAGCCATCGGCAGCAATAGTTATAGCTTCATTATTTTGCGATGTCGAAGTAATACTTTGCGTATTACCGGCGTTAATATAAATGCTATCGACTTCACCATTAAAGACTACATCACCGTTTTGAATGCCACGCTTAAGCTGGCAGGCATTATCGAGATACTCACAGCCATCCAAACCAGAAATTTTTGCTGATGCTATGTCGGCAACAGGGTGATAGCTATGCAATGCCCAAGTTAATGGCATTGTTTCACTACCGGTATTACTCAGCTGCAAATGAATACTAAGACTATCGCCCATTAAAAAAGTGAGCTTGGCACTAAAGGGATAAGGAAATAAAGCATGCGGCTGTTGCTGAAATTGTTCAAGAACGAATTCGATACGCGTACAGGCACCTTGCTGCGCATCATCAGCATCCGTTATATTGGCTAGCTGCCAATTTACATTGCGCGCAAAACCATGATTAGGGTTGGCTTTATTTCGCGAATCTACACCAAACCATGGCAAGCAAATAGGAATACCGCCACGCACTGGTTCTCCTAAACAAAATTTAGCTAAGGGTGACAGCCACAGTAAATCTTTTTTATCGGCAGGAATAAACGACAGCACTTGCGCGCCTTGCTCACAAATAACCATGCGGCCAAGTGGGTTGTCGATAACGTACAAAGGCAAACCACCATCAACGTGATGTCGGTCAGGATAAACAGCCGAAGAGAGTAATCGTGAAATACGATAAGCTTGTTCAAGCATAGGGATTCAGATGGTTGATCAGCCGATTAAGCCGATGAAATAATTGTTGCTAGTGATCAACGTTTAACGACATCACCATTAATTAATACTACTCCTTACTGGCGCCACTTCTATCCATCATTACTCATAGTCATCACTATAATCACTGTGCGCAAGATTTTCAAAACGCGTAAACTGGCCGACAAAGGCTAGACGTGAAGTACCTATAGGTCCGTTACGCTGCTTACCAATAATAATTTCTGCGGTGCCTTTATCAGGTGATTCTTCGTTATACACTTCATCACGATAAATAAACATAATGACATCGGCGTCTTGCTCGATGGCGCCCGACTCTCGTAAATCTGACATAACCGGACGTTTATTCGGTCGCTGCTCAAGACTTCGGTTTAGCTGCGACAAAGCAATAACCGGACAGTTAAATTCTTTAGCAATACTTTTTAGCGAGCGCGATATTTCACTGATCTCTGCGGTTCGACCTTCACTGCTGCCAGCCACTTGCATCAACTGAAGGTAATCGATCATGATCATGCCCAAGCTACCTTGCTCACGAAGCACTTTACGAGCACGCGAACGAATTTCAGTCGGCGTTAACGCAGGCGTATCATCAATTAATAGCGGCTTATCTTTTAACTGCTGCATGGCAGCACTTAATTTTGCCCAGTCTTCTTCTTCAAGCTGACCATTACGCACACGTGTTTGATCTATCTTACCCACCGACGATAATAGTCTCATCATCAATGAACCCGCCGGCATCTCCATACTGAATACCAATATCGGTTTAGAGTCAGCTAATATTGCATTCTCTACCAAGTTCATCGCGAAACTGGTTTTACCCATAGACGGTCGGCCAGCAACAATAATTAAATCAGAAGCCTGCAAACCCGATGTCTTGCTATCAAGATCTTTATAGCCAGTAGTTAATCCAGTAATTGAGCCCTTACTATTAAACAGCTCATCAATTTTACCTAAGGCTTCTTTTAACAAAGCATTAACGCCAACAGGGCCACCTGACTTAGGTCCCTGCTCGGCAATTTGCATAATTAAACGTTCGGCGCTATCTAACACATCACCTGCGTCGCGACCTTCAGGATTAAATGCGGTTTCTTGTATCGAAGTCGCTGTATTAATGATGCGGCGAAGCGTAGCTCGGTCATGAACAATATTGGCATAGGCGCGAATATTGGCGGCCGATGGTGTGCTCTTCGCTAAATCGGCTAAGTAAATTAAACCACCAGAAGCCTCAAGCAAGGCACGCTTTTGTAAAGCTTCTGCCAAGGTAATTACATCAAGTGGCTCAGCAGCTTCAGCTAAGCGCGCCATCTCAGTAAAAATATGACCGTGTTTTCCATAGTAAAAATCGCTAGGCGTGACTAATTCAGCCACGGCATCCCAGGCCGTTTCTGACAGCATAATGCCACCCAGTAACGAACGCTCGGCTTCAAGAGAATGCGGCAGCGTTTTTAAACTGACCATATCAGCAGAAAAATTGGGACTTGGCGCCTCAGGATAATCGCTTAGCATCTCATTACTGGCTAACGACATAGCTTCTTGATCCGAATAATCGGCATCAATCATAGGCGGTTCATCGGGAAAATTCGGCTCAGACACGTGTTTGTATTCTACTCATTATAGCGATGGTCAATAAGGGTATTAAAGTGAAGTGAGATGATACCTGAGAGCGTCTTTAAAATCAGTAATTGACGACCAACACATCATTTTAATTAATAGCCAAGAGATGGAAAATAAAGACATTAAATGTATAAATATCAATCAACTGTTAAAAAAAAAGCGCTGAACCTAGAAGGAACAACGCTTTTTTTGCTGACACATATCTGTGATCAGCCAATTGTCTTTTTACTTATTAAGCCAGCTATTAATAATAGCTCAACGCTTATTCAGCTTCAGGAACAACCGAAATGCTAACAACAGTGTTTACGTCGCTGTGGAATTGAAGAGTAATCTCAACAACACCAACTTCACGAATCACGCCATTAGGCATACGTACTTCTGATTTTGAAACCGCGTGGCCAGCAGCAGTAATGGCATCGGCAACATCTTTAGTGCCAATTGAACCAAACAGCTTACCTTCATCACCCGCATTCGCTTCGATAGTAATCGCTAGCTCAGCCATAAGGCCAGCACGTGCTTGCGCAGCAGCTAGGGCTTCATCAGCAGCGGCTTGTAATTCAGCACGACGTAATTCAAATTCAGCAACACTTTTTTCTGTCGCAGGAACCGCTTTACCATAAGGGATTAAAAAGTTTCGGCCAAAACCTGACTTAACATTGACCTTATCTCCTAAACTACCTAACTTGGCAACTTTCTCCAGAAGAATAACTTCCATAGCACTAACCTCTATCAATAATCTAACTGTATCTATTTTGATGTCTGGCTGTTGTTAATTACTGTTTAGAAAAAATCGTAAACGGTAATAACACAAACAACCTGCTTTTATCTTAACTTTTTCAAACTAACTAATTTATTTAGTCAATCGCAATCTAAAATCCAGTGCGCTATCGGCTATAACAGCCATCATTAGCAGCGGCACTACAGGTGCGAATGTAATAAATATTACATAAAATCCAAACAACCAATGTCGGCTTAATTGTTTCAACGCCACTAGTGCGTGAACCAATGCAATACCCACAATAATTATCGGTATTGCAAACAACCATGCCCATTGATGATAGCCCTCAATACTTGAGAACAAAACCAATCCAGCGGCTAACACTAAAAGATTAGTGCGGCTTAAACGTAATTGATAAAACTCTTGTTGAAAACCACCTGGGTTATACAACTTGGCTTGCCACCAACGCGCAGCAAACAAACTTATCAATGTCAGTAACATTTGCATAAATGCTAAGTTACCCAGTAAATGCTCTGCTGTTAATGGCGGCATTTGCGCTAACATTTGCTCAGCGCGCTCAGGATTACCACCATTAGCTGCAGCTAATTCAAGCTGCTGTTTAAATACGTCTAAACCTTGCTCTGCATAAACTAAAAGTAGAGCGACATAATCGCTAGCAAAAAATAATAACGCGCCGGCCCAAATAATAATAACAAAGGGGGTAAACGTTACTACGATGCTCCAACTACTGGTAGTTCTTAATGCCACCGCCAATACGCTACTACAAAGTAGTGTACTGAGCGGAACGATATTACCTGTGTATGCCCAAGCCGCGGCAAGCAACAAGACGAATAAAAAAACATTCGCTGACGCTTGCAAACCTCTGCGCAAAATTGCCAAGGCAACGGCGGCAGAACCAAGCCAAGCAAGCAACAAGGTTAATAACGTCATTAATAGCATCATGACGAAGCAATAACCTTTCTAATTACTTATGGCTATCCGTGTAAGGCACTAACGCTAAGTAACGCGCGCGCTTAATAGCGGTTGCCAACTGACGCTGGTACTTTGCTTTTGTTCCAGTAATACGACTAGGAACAATCTTTCCTGTTTCTGAAATATATTCTTTTAATACATCGAGGTCTTTATAATCGATGTAATCAACGCCTTCGGCGGTGAAACGACAAAATTTTCTACGGCGAAAAAAACGAGCCATGATGTTCTCCTATTACTTAATCTGCTGTAGCCGAATTATTCGGCTGCGGTATCGTCCGAGCTTTTTGACTCGGCATTCGCTGCGCTATCACTTGCCTCTTCAACTGCTTTTTTCTCTGGTGCTTTAGCAGCTTCAGTTGCAGAACGAGCGTCATAGCGAGCTTTACGCTCACGCTGCTCAGTTTCCGCTTTCATGATAGACGACTCGTCTGTAACAGGCGCATCGGTGCGAATGACTAAGTTACGAATCACAGCATCATTGTATTTGAAGTTAGTTGTCAATTCTTCCAACGCAGGCTGGGTCGCTTCGACATTCATCAAAACGTAGTGCGCTTTATGGATTTTGTTGATTGGATAGGCCAACTGACGTCGTCCCCAATCTTCTAGGCGATGAACTGATCCGCCGTCTTTATTAATAGCCGCAGTATATCTTTCGATCATACCTGGGACTTGCTCGCTCTGGTCCGGATGAACCATGAACACGATTTCGTAGTGTCGCATATGTGCTCCCTATGGGATTATGCTTTCTGCAAATACCGTCGACTTGCCAGTCGATTGTCTTGCAGTAAAACAAGGAGTTAAGCCTTCAAACGGTCTGAGGGCGAAAAAAGAGCGCGAAGTCTATGGAAAGTGCGCCTAAATAGCAAGATATAATCTCTGTTAAGCGATTTTTAGCCTTATTTCGGCACCACTTACCCCCACAACAGCGCATTTAGCTAATATTTAAAAGCCTGTCGCTTTAGACAAAAAACCTCCTTCTATTAAAGAAGCATCAGCAAATAGCCAAGATCGGTCAACTTTTAACGCTCATAGCGTCATGAGGTCGCCAAAAAAAGGCGCATATAAGTAATAAAAGTGAACACGCCATTAAGGCTAAAGCATTTTTAGAGCATTAGATAAAGAGGATATGTCAGAGATAGGGAGAGCGATAAGGAATTAAGCGCTTAACAACTCATCAAAAAGCGAAGCTTCGGCTTCAACCCGCTCGGCCACCGCCAACAACTCAGCGAGGTAGTGATCTCGTGAGAGCCCACAATCTCGCTGAAACTCAAGCGCAACCAAATCATCCCAAATGGCGGCATCATCAGCCAAGCCTTTAGCAATACGCGTTAAAATCGCGATAGTTTCATAATCAAAATCATGTGATTGCTGATAAAGATAAACGAATTGGCGTAGCTTTGTGCTGGGAACAACACAACCACAATAAGAAAGACTGGAATCGACTTTAAGACAAACATCTGGATCTATAAGTGGCACATTAACGTCTGACCACTCATTAGTAATATGTTCGAGCAAAAACTCAGGGTACGGCAATCCATCGTCCGTCATCTGCTTAATATTGATAGTAAATCCCCTAATGCTATAGTTGAATGTAAAATGATTGATTATTTTTTATGCTGTAAAAACAGGCTCGATACTTATCCCTTTTCGATACCTTTTAAATACTTTTTTACGCCATTCAAACTTTCAGGCGGCGCATCATAACCCCTTGAGTTATATAATAAAAGCCCTTCTTTTATACCGAATTGTAACGGCTTTGATACTCTTTATATCCGCATTATCAAACAAGTTATTAGTCGACTTTAAAGCCGTAGTGTTGACTCACTATTTACGTGATATTGAGCACGTTTATGACGACAAACCCGCAGAATACGAGCTTCAGAAAAAAATTTGCAATTCGATTAATTAATCACTCCTATACTAAAAACCAGATTCATCATCAAAATCGGTTTACACCAACGCCCTTTTATAGAGCGCCCTTTTATAGATAGGCACTTGCCCATTCAGTTATAGCTTGCCATTCAGTTATAGCTTGCCATTCAGTTATAAATAGGCACTTGCCATTCAGCGCTCCATCATCGGAGGAGACAATGATCAACGATTCACGCCAGATACTCATCGACTGCCACTCTCGTTTACGTCAGTTTTGCCAGAGCCAACTAAGCACCTTTATAAGTGCTGCGAATGAGCACCTTTTTCAACAAGCAGAACAAGCTGATGACAATGAGATGCAGCAGCGATATTTTGAAGTTCAGCAAGCCATCGACACTCAACAACAACAACTGCCAGTACAATTTGAGCGGACACTCTCGGCACTTTTCGCCGTGTTGATAACCCCCAGCGCTCAAGCTCAAACGAAGAAAAAACGTATCGACAGTAGTGACAATGTTTTAAGCCTAATAGATAACGACGAAATGGAGCTTGAAGTTGCACTTACGAGCATGAGTCATCGCGCAGAAGCAGATTACGCTGAAGGCTTATTTGCACTAGGCCAACGTTTAGCGCTTTTAAACAACGGCATTAAACTGACTCCCAAAAACAACCCCTTTTCGCCGCAAGTGCTCTGCAATAACTTTATGTCCTGCATTGACAGTTTGTCACTCGACCTACAAAGCCGGTTAATTGTATTAAAATTATTTGATCGCTATTTTCTTAAGCATCTGGCCAATCTTTATGCCGACGTAAACCTACACTTAGTCAATCGTAATGTGCTGCCCAACCTCCGCTACCATCATCGAACTGATCGCACCCTTACGCCCAAGCGCCGCAAAAGTGATAACGCAGTCATCAAGGAATCAGAAGATCGACAAAGCGAACTTTTCGAAGTGATGCGATCTATACTTAGCACGCAATCGATGCCGAACAACAATCACCTTCCGAGCATTTCAGCTGAACGATTAATTGCCGAACTCAGCGCCCTGCAATCGCAGCAACTGATGCGATTTACCGATGCATCCATTACTGCCGAACCAGCGCCAGCACTTGCAAATAGCAATGCGAATAAAAGCCAGCAGCAAGCTATTGAATGTGTCGGCATCTTGTTTGAACATATTCTTAATGATGATGCTTTGCATGATTCAGTGAAATCACTTCTTAGCCATTTGCACACACCACTTCTTAAACTCGCACTGCTTGATGAGACATTTTTAAGTAATCCCAAGCATGATGCCAGGCAGCTAGTCAACCAACTCATTACAGCCGGCGAACATTGGCTAACGGATGACACCTCAACTAAAAATAACGTTTACCAACATATGCAAAGCGTTGTAAAAAAAATCATTACCGATTTTGATAACGACAACAGCAATTCAATATTCAGTCAGCTTGCCATAGAGTTTAATACCTATATAGAAAAAATTGAACGCCAAGCAAGCATTACAGAGAAACGTAGTATTCAAGCGGCAAAAGGCAAAGAAGCTTTAGAGTCAGGTCGCGAAAAAGTAATGCATTTAATTGATGACAAGCTCTGCAACGAAGATCTTCCTAAACCTATTTTACAACTCATCCACAAACCATGGAGTGCATTTTTAGCCTATACATTACTACGACATGGCGACGAAAGCCTACAATGGCAAGAAGCCATTAATTTTATTGATGAGCTGCTATGGTATATCGAACCAAAAATTAGTAATGAAGAAATACTACAAGCAAAAGATTTATGTAACGCACTCAATGAAAAATTAAAAAACGGATTAAGCTGCGTAGGTTTGGATGCCAACGAAATACAACAACATCTAAACAGCTTAGAAATGTGCCGCAAGTTGGCTACCGAAAACATTCATGGCGCACAAAAAACCTCTAGCCCCAAAGTCTATGATGAAAACAACACTGTTAAAACCGAGCAACCTGTATTAAAAAAACGCCCCCCGAATGTCACAAATTCTCACTTGGTAAATCAAGAAATCTCACACTTAGAAAAAAGACATCAAACAAACATTAGTAAAGAAAAAAATAAACTCTCTACAACCCAGCCATCTAAAACCAAGCTATCTAAAGCCAAGCTATCTAAAATTAAACAGGCCGCAGCGACCATTGAACGCGCCAGCGACAATGCAATAGCAGATGTTTTATCCATGGATTTTGGCACTTGGCTAAATTGGCAAAAACCCAATGAACCTTCACGTCGACTTAAACTGACTTGGTATAATAAAAAAACTCAAAACTGCATGCTATCAAATTCAATGGGGCAGCAAGTCGCCATTGTCAGTGCAAACGAAATTGCATTAGGCATTAACAAAGGCTGGATAAGCGTTAGTAATACACAACTTAAAAAACCTTTCTTTGAGCGCATGCTAGAAACCGTTGTTGATCGCTTAAAACTGAAAGCCCAAACCGCCTAACGAATATACTAATGTGAGAAATTGTTATGACTCCACCATTACACAAAGCAAGTTCTATAGAGCTGCAAACACGCCGTCAGCAGCAGCGCGTCGAACTGCATAAACCCATTTCAGTGATCAATATCAATACCCATAAAAAAATGGGTGCTTTAGTCAACATTACAACGGAAGGATTTATGTTGATGAGTGATACGCTTATTGAGAGTAACCGTATCTATTCTGTTAGTTTACAATTACCAGATGCTATGAGTGGTCACAAACAAGTCGATCTTGGCACAGATTGCCTGTGGAGCCGAGTCGAAGTAGCAGATAAGCGCTATTGGGCAGGCTTTCAGATTATTGATGCCTCACGATCAGCACTCGATCGTATTGAGGCGCTAATCAGTGACTTTAACCAAATCAGCGACTAGTTATGGTTCAGAACCCAGCGACTTATCTCATTGCGAAAAATTGACGTTAAATAAGACCAGATAACCCTGAGTGATATTCACCATTTGATCACACAGACGGTATAATCTCTGGCATTCTGGAAAGACAGACATTCTAAAAAAACAATGATTACTTTTTTTGTGGAGACACTCCTTGCATATCGATCAAGCAACACCTGCTGAGCTACAAACTGCCTTGGCTGAACTGGAACAACAGCACAAACACTTTATTGATCAGAATGTGCAATTGGATCTTACCCGTGGCAAGCCATCAACAGCTCAACTCGACCTGTCCAACCCCCTCAACAACATTCTGGGTGATAGCACTCATGATGATGCAGGTACGGACTTGCGCAATTACGGCGTACTCGACGGCATACCTGCAGCGAAAAAATTATTTGGCTCTATTTTAGGCGTCACCGACAGTGACAGCAGTACTCGCGTGTTTGTTGGCGGCAATAGCAGCCTAAGCCTAATGCACTACAGCCTTTGGTTTAGTTACCATCTTGGTCTTCAAGCAAACGCCACATCATGGCGCGACGAGGAACAAGCAACAGGCTCAACAACCAAAATACTCTGCCCTAGCCCAGGTTATGACAGACATTTTAGCCTCTGCGCTCAACTGGGCATTGAAATGATTCCCGTAGCCCTTACCGGTAACGGCCCAGATATGGATCAAGTCGAAGCGCTCGTTAAAGCCGATGCCTCTATTAAAGGTATCTGGTGTGTACCCCGCTTTTCAAATCCAACTGGCGAAGTTTATAACGACGAAACCGTGTCGCGATTAGCTGCCCTTGGTCAAATTGCTGGTGATAACTTTTTAGTCTTATGGGACAACGCCTATGCCGTTCACAGCCTAAGTGATGCCGCGCCAGCCTTATCCAACATCGATGAAAAAGCAAAAGCCCTAGGCACCTTAGATTCAGTGCTTCAGTTTGGCTCAACATCAAAGATTACATTTGCTGGTGCTGGCATTGGCTACATTGCCTCTAGTGCCGCAAACGTTAAAGGGTTTACTCAACATTTTGGCATGGCCTCTATTGGCTCTGACAAATTAAACCAGCTACGCCACGTGCGCTTCTTAAAAGATACCACTGGTGTTGCTGCGCATATGGCACAACATGCAAAAATAATTGCTCCTAAGTTTGCGGCCGTAGCCGAAAGTTTAGAAAGTCATATCGCAAATACAGGTATGGGTGAATGGAGTAATCCAGAAGGCGGTTATTTTGTTTCTTTTGACACCAAACCAGGCTTAGCAAAAGCGGTTGTCGCATTAGCTGCAGAAGCCGGTGTTAAATTAACGCCAGCAGGTGCTACTTTTCCTAATGGCAATGACCCACTAAATAACAATATTCGTATTGCACCGTCTTATCCAGAATTAGCCGATGTAGAAGGCGCAATGGCCGTGTTTGTTAACTGTGTGAAACTTGCTACAGTAAAACAAAAGCTCGCTGAATAAATTTATTCTCAATACTATTCATTAAAACTTACGCCAGCCATAACAAGGATGTTGTGCTAGCAATTCATCGTCTTTAAAGCCCCACACCAAAACAGCGCCCGCAACAAAACCTCCGATGTGCGCCCAAAATGCCACGCCGCCCCCGGTCACGCCTAGCGATGCAAAACCACCTGCCAACTGTACCAGCATCCAATAACCCAACATCAACACGGCGGGCACACGGAAGGTAGTAATAAAAACAAACAAGAACATCAGCAAGTGCACTTTAACTCGCGGGTAAAGCATGATGTATGCACCCATTACACCGCCAATAGCGCCGGATGCGCCAACCATGGGTACCAGCGAATGAGTATCGGCTAACACCTGAGCCATGGCGGCGCATAATCCGCAAACCAAATAGAACAAAGCAAAACGGCGGGCACCCATGGCGTCTTCGACATTGCCGCCAAACACCCACATAAACCACATGTTGCCGAGAATATGCATCCAGCTGCCGTGCATAAACATGGAGCTGAATAAACCGGTCCAACCTACGCCGCTATTAGCGGGGCATATCCACTCTCTGGCTTCAAAAGAAATGGCGCTAAATAAATCGGCGGGGATTAATCCATACTGACAAACGGATTGTTCTAATATGCCGTGACTGCCCATACCTTGAAGGGTGAACCATGCAAGCGCATTGAGGCCGATGATTATGTAGGTGACATAGGGGATGTTGATTTGAGGGTTGTCGTCTTTTATTGGGAACATAAAGAATGTGCGCGCTGTTGGATGTGGATGAAGCTTTATAACTTACTTTAATTTTTGATGGATAACAAATAGGAAAGGTAGCTGACGCGCTTTTTAGATTGTATTTGTATGGCTGTGAGTTTTTGAAATTTTTTTAAGTTTTAAGGTCAAGGTCGTCGGGGGTGGCCCGACATGCCAGTCACTTTTCTTTGCTTGTGCAAAGAAAAGTAACCAAAAGAAAGCACACAATCTGACGAAGATTGACCCCGATATAACCTATTCGCTTTGGGGTGGTTTTATTCAGTACACCTTTGCAGCGCCTATGAAAACGTTTTTCACTCGACTTTAATTGTTCGTCAATATCTGAGCTCGCCTCCAGCCAATATCATTCTGATTCCTCAGACTTTTCAAAACACAATGAGGCTACAACGAACAAGTTCAGTAGACTTCTTTTTATTTTAAAACAAGTAAAAACCGTG
>JABIQF010000050.1 GCA_018668095.1 Cellvibrionales bacterium | reverse complement strand
TTAACGGTGTAAGTTCCAGGATGATTCTCGCGTAACTCAAGCGCTGCTAAAGCCCATTGCCCATGCATGGAAGCGGCACAAAAAACCAAGCCAAGCCAAAATTTGTTCATTTAAATGTCCTTTCCAAGCCAATATTGATCTAAGTGACTGCTTCTTATCGCGTAAGCTGAAGTAACTGCGACAAAAAAGAGCGACAATCGTTGCAAAAAAACCGTTTATTATTCGGTTTACACTGGCAAACTTCCGGTGCAATCTTCTAGCCACGATCTGTATAATATAGCAGTCATAACCAGCCTAAACGGTGAGCATTCTCTATAAATGGAGGCCATGACTGGTTTTTGCGGGTTGGCCGCACAGCAACGTGATCGCCATCTTTATAAATTTTGATTCACGTCACAAATCTGGCTAGGGCCAAACTTCCTCGCCATTAAAAGTGTTAGTGAAGTCCTGCACAGACAAAACACTAGAACACTTGAACATTAGAAAACTGAATTTTATTAATAGAAATAGACAAACCATGGCCATACTCGATATTTTAGAATTTCCCGATCCTCAGCTCAGAACGATAGCTCGTCCTGTAAAAGAGGTCGATGAGCGTATTAAACAGTTAGTCAGCGATATGACTGAAACCATGTATGACGCTGAAGGGATTGGCCTTGCCGCGACTCAAATCAACGTACACAGACAAATTGTTGTTATCGATGTCTCTGAAGAGCGAGATACCACTCTCGTCTTTATCAATCCTAGTATTGAAGTTCTCGATCCTGAATTGCACAATTATCAAGAAGGGTGCTTATCTGTGCCTGGATACTACGAAGAAGTATCTCGGCCAACAGCGGTTAAAGTGAAAGCCTTAAATGAAAAGGGTGAGGCCTTTGAAATTACCGCCGAAGGTTTACTCGCCGTTTGTATTCAACATGAAATGGATCATCTAAACGGCAAACTGTTTGTCGATTATATTTCTGCCCTCAAGCGCAATCGTATAAAACAAAAATTGCAAAAAGAGCGCCGCTAAATTTATTTATTCGCCTCTTTGCTAATCACTCAAGCTATCAACAGGTAAAACCTTGCGCATTATTTTTGCTGGTACTCCGCAATTTTCAGCAGACCACTTACAAGCCTTATTAGATCAAGGCCAGCATCAAGTGGTCGCTGTTTACACTCAACCCGATCGTCGCTCAGGCCGAGGGAAAAAACTACACGCTTCGCCAGTTAAAAAAATCGCCGAACACGCCAACATTCCCGTATTACAACCACTGACATTAAAAGATGAAGATGCACTTCAGGCGCTAGCTCAACTTAATGCAGACGTTATGATTGTTGCGGCTTATGGTTTATTGCTTCCTCAGATTGCACTGGATACACCAAAGTTTGGCTGCATTAATATTCATGCCTCCTTGTTGCCACGCTGGCGCGGCGCAGCGCCTATCGAAAGAGCGATTATTGCTGGCGATAAAACCAGCGGCATTACGATTATGCAAATGGCTATTGGTCTAGATACTGGAGACATGCTGTTTAAATCCTCCTGTGATATTGCCGCCGATGATACTGGCGACAGCTTACGCAGCAAGATGACAGCGTTAGGCATTCCATTATTATTTAAAACATTATCTGCTATTGATGCTGACGCATTGGTGCCTGAGCAACAAAACGATAGCGACAGTAATTACGCTGTAAAAATCGATAAAAAAGAAGCCTTAATCGACTGGCATCAATCGGCAGAACAGATTGATCGTAAAATTCGCGCGTTTACCTCAGCGATGGGTTGCCATACTTTTTTAAATGATCAGCGCATTCGGATTATCAAGGCCGCGCCCATAGCAAGTGATAAAGATAATACTGCGGGTACGGTTATTGCTATTAATAAAAAAACCATTGTCGTGCAGTGCAACAATAGTTGCCTTGAAATTTCTATGGTGCAAATGCCTGGCGCTAAAGCCATGGATATTGTCTCGCTACTTAATGGCCGACCTGATTTTTTTACTCTCGGCGATTGTTTTTCCTCACCCATAGAAAGCGAGCAATAATGTAATGAAAGATGTGCGCGCGCTAGCCGCTAAAGCTCTTGCTCGAGTCATTAGTCAGGGAGAATCCTTTTCTGCAGATATAGATGCGCTTTCTAATACTCAATCCTCCAACAATGCAAAGACGCATGACAACACTGACGTCGATAATAAAGACCGTGCTTTTTATCGTGAGCTTTGCTTTGGTACCTTACGTCATTTTCATCGGCTAGACGCACAATTAAAACCTTTACTCAAAAAACCGTTTAGCCAAAAAGACGCAGACATATACGCCTTACTGCTTACCGGTTTATACCAATTACTTTATTTACGCACACCCGATCACGCCGCCATTAGTGCCAGCGTCGATGCAGCAAAAAAACTGAAGAAGCCATGGGCAAGCGGCTTAGTAAATGCCGTGCTAAGAAATTTTTTACGCCAGCAAGCGGACCCAAGTAACGTAAAACCATTGAGTCCGGCAGCCGATGTCAGCCACCCAAATTGGTTATTCAAAAAAATAAAGAAAGATTGGCCGGAACATTCACAGGCGCTTTTCGATTACAACAACAGTGCGCCAGCTATGTCGCTGCGCGTCAATTTAGCTAAAAATAGCCGTGATGAATATCAGCAACAATTAACGGCTGCCAGTATCGAAACCGAACTCGACCCCAATAGCCCCTCTGGGCTGCGGTTAATACAAGCGGTGGCCGTCAGCGAACTACCTGACTTTGAGCAAGGCGCTGTTAGCGTGCAAGATCCCGGCGCTCAGCTAGCCGCTTTACTGCTCGATGTTCAAGGCTCCATGCAGGTACTTGATGCTTGCGCTGCACCCGGCGGAAAAACCATACATACGTTAGAATCTGCACCCAATTGCAGTTTAACCGCTATTGATAGCAGTAGTGAGCGCCTACTTAGAGTGAAAGAGAACCTTGCTCGTTATCAATTATCAGCGAATTGTATTACCGCTGATGCAGGAGCCACCGACACTTGGTGGGATGAACAGCCATTTGACCGTATCTTGCTCGATGCGCCTTGTTCAGGCACCGGTATTATCAGTCATCACCCCGATATCAAATTTCTGCGTCGCTCCGGTGATTTAGCGCAGTTTGCCGAACAGCAAACAACCCTCCTTAACCAGCTTTGGCCACTATTAAAAGAGGGTGGCCAACTCCTGTATTGCACATGTTCGATAATGCCTGAAGAGAACGCGGCAGTTATTGATGCCTTCTTAACTCAGACGCCTTCAGCTAAAGCGTTGCCGATTGATGCTCAATGGGGTGTTATCAGTGGATCAGGACGCCAACTACTACCAAATAAGGGCAAAAACGGCGGTTTTTTCTACGCAAGACTTAGCAAGTCTGCCACGCTTTAGTACGCTTAAACATATAGCATTTTAATGACAGTGCTGGTGACATTTCATCCAGCCTGCAAATAAGATAAAGCAGATAACATGAAAATTGTGATATTGGGTGCAGGGCAAGTCGGCGGCACATTAGCAGAAAGTTTAGCCAACGAAAAAATGGATATCACCATTGTCGATAGCGACGGCCCAAGGCTGCGCGAATTACAAGACAAGCTCGATATTGGTGTTATTAATGGCCATGCGGCTCATCCTGACGTGCTACATAGCGCCGGTATAGAAGATGCCGACATGTTAGTCGCCGTAACCGGCTCTGACGAAATCAATATGCTTGCCTGTCAAATTGCTCATTCTATTTATCGCACACCTACCAAAATTTGTCGTATTCGCTCGAACAGCTATGTTGAGCAAAAAAGCTTATTTGCCAATGATGCCATTCCTATAGACGTTATTATCGCGCCAGAAAAATTAGTCACTGAACATATTATTGGCTTGCTCGAATACCCCGGTGCATTACAGGTTATCGACTTTGCTAACAGTGCTGTTCAGCTGGTTGCTATTCGCGCCCAAGCCGGCGATAAGTTTATTGGCGAAACTTTATATAACATTCAAAAAATGACGCCCAAACAAGATGCGCGCGTCGCCGCTATTTTCCGCGGTGATAGAGCCATCAAACCTGAGCGCTCTACAGAAATAGAACCGCTCGACGAAGTTTTTTATGTCGCGGCTAAAGAAAACATTCGCCCCGTTATGCGTGAGTTAGGACAACTAAGCCGACCTTATAATCGCATCATGATTGCTGGCGGAGGTAATATTGGTTTACGTTTAGCGCAGACAATTGAAAATCAATACTCAGTAAAAATTATTGAACAAAATGGTGAGCGCGCTGAAAAGCTGTCTGAACAACTCAATAAAACTATTGTTTTGCATGGCAGTGCTTCTGATACCGAATTACTTCATAGTGAAAATATCGACAGCATTGATGTCTTTATTGCACTCACGAATGATGATGAAGCCAATATTATGTCTTCATTACTGGCCAAAAAATTAGGCGCCAGAAAAGTGATTACGTTAATTACCAATCCTGCCTATGTCGATTTAGTGCAAGGTGAAGATATTGATATCGCCTTTGCGCCTCAGTTAATTACTCTGGGCAGTTTATTAACACACGTGCGACGTGGCGATATGGCAGCCGTACATTCACTACGCCGCGGCGCGGCAGAGGCTTTAGAAATTATTGCTCACGGTGATAATAAAAATTCTAAAGTCGTTGGCAAATGTGTCGCCGAAATCGAAACACCCAAAGGCGTTAGGATTGGAGCCATTGTGAGAGACGGTAAAGTATTTATCGCACATCGCGATGTTGTATTAGAAACCGATGATCACGTTATTGTATTTTTGGCGGACAAAAAGCAAATACCCGCTGTAGAAGCTTTGTTTCAAGTAGGCCTTGGCTTCTTTTAACCACTATAAAAACAGTGTTTTTAGCTTTTTTTGCTCGTCATATTGAGGTTGTCTAGTTTATGCATTTTTCGATTATAGGTGCGCTGCTGGGTTTGCTGTTATTAATTTTCAGCTTAACCATGCTTATTCCCATACCTTTTGCTTTATGGTTTGGTGATGACACAATTCATGTTTTTGTTTCCGCGTTTGCAATTACCGCTGCAACAGGTGCAGCGCTTTGGCTGCCGAATAGAAAAATTAAGCACACCTTAAGAACCCGTGATGGTTTTTTAATTACCGCATTATTTTGGCTAGTACTTGGTTTATTCGGTGCATTGCCATTGTTTTTATCTGACGCACCCAACCTCTCTGTTACCGATGCTATCTTTGAATCCATTTCCGGCTTAACCACTACCGGTGCCACGGTTATTACCGGTCTTGATGATTTACCCAAATCGATTCTTTACTATCGTCAACAACTTCAATGGTTAGGCGGCATTGGTATTATCGTTATCGCCATCGCGATTTTACCCATGTTGGGTGTAGGTGGTATGCAATTATATCGGGCAGAAACACCGGGTCCGATGAAAGATAATAAACTGACACCGCGTATTACCGGCACAGCAAAAGCGTTATTTACTATTTATGTATTAATGACCATAGGATGCGGCATCACTTATTGGATAGCAGGCATGTCTGCCTTTGATGCATTAGCCCATAGTTTTTCAACGGTTGCGATAGGTGGGTTTAGTACCCATGATGCCAGTATGGGTTATTTCAATAACCCAATTATTTTATCCGTGGCCGTAGTCTATATGCTACTAGCCGGTGTTAACTTCGCTTTGCATTATTATTCGTATCATAACCGTTCACTTAAGGTGTATAGCAAAGACGCCGAATTCCGTTTTTATATTTTAATAAACGTATTAGCCATGGCTGTTGTCGTCGCTGGTTTATTAATGCTTAACGACAGTACGCTTAATTTTAGTTGGCAAGAAAGCGTTGTGCAGGGCGTTTTTCAGGTCGTATCCTTAGCAACGACTACCGGCTTTGCTTCTAGCGATTACACACAATGGCCTACGTTTATTCCTGTGTTTATGTTCTTGCTCGCCTTTATGGGCGCCTCCGCTGGATCAACTGGCGGTGGCATGAAAGTGATTCGCGTTCTATTAATCGTTAAACAAGGTTACCGAGAGTTAGTAAGGCTTGTTCACCCAAACGCCGTTATCCCTATTAAGATTGGCAACCGGCCAGTTTCTGATCGCGTTATTGGTGCGGTTTGGAGCTTCTTTGCTATTTATATTCTGGTCTATATTTTTATGATGCTACTCATTCTGGCAACAGGATTAGATTTCTTAACCGCTTTTTCTGCCGTCGGTGCCAGCATTAACAACCTAGGGCCTGGGCTTGGCGATGTCGCTGCCCATTATGGCGACATCCCAGCAGCAGCAAAGTGGGTATTATGTCTGGCCATGTTATTGGGCCGTCTGGAAGTGTTTACGCTGCTAGTACTATTTACTCCGGCATTTTGGCGAAAATAATGCCTATAATTTCAAATTGGGTTTTTATATATAGCCTTTAAAAGAGCAGAAAAAAACCACCGTTAAGGTATAATCGCGCGCGTTAAACAGCCGCGTCGTTTAGCCTTATTCCTATTTCTTAGCATGAGTGATTTTAAGCAGTGTCCGATTCTAATAACAGTGCAACGAACAGCACCAATAAAAACCTAATGAATGGATCAGGGGAGCCTCTGACATTCCAAGAATTGATTTTGACCTTACAAAATTATTGGGCGAAGCATGGCTGTGTTATTTTACAGCCACTCGATATGGAAGTAGGTGCGGGCACCTTTCATCCTGCCACTTTTTTACGCTCGATTGGTCCTGAAACTTGGAATGCTGCTTATGTTCAACCTTGCCGCCGTCCAACCGACGGTCGCTATGGCGATAACCCGAATCGATTACAGCACTATTATCAATTTCAAGTTGCGCTAAAACCGTCGCCCGATAATATCCAACAATTGTATTTAGACTCGCTCTATGAAATTGGTATTGACCCTAAAGTTCATGATATTCGCTTCGTTGAAGATAACTGGGAATCACCCACCCTGGGCGCTTGGGGCTTGGGCTGGGAAATCTGGTTAAACGGTATGGAAGTCACTCAGTTCACTTACTTTCAACAAGTCGGTGGGCTTGAATGCTATCCCGTTACTGGTGAGATCACTTACGGACTCGAACGAATCGCCATGTATTTACAGGGTGTCGATAGCATTTACGATTTAGTCTGGACTAAAAATGAACACTGTAGCGTTAGCTACGGTGATGTATTCCATCAAAATGAAGTTGAAATGTCAGCTTATAATTTTGAACACGCCAATGTTGATTTTCTGTTTCAACATTTCGATGAGTGTGAAGCGGAAAGTCAAAAATTAATCGAAGCGGGCTTACCATTACCCGCTTATGAACAAGTAATGAAAGCATCACATGCGTTTAACTTATTAGATGCACGTCATGCCATTTCTGTTACCGAAAGACAGCGTTTCATTTTACGCGTACGAACTTTAGCGCGCGCAGTTGCCGAAGCCTATTATAAAAAACGTGCCGAACTTGGCTTTCCACTAGCAGAGGAATCGTTACAACTGGATGCACTCGCTAAATTTGAAAAAGAAAAGCTAAAAATAGAAAATGCTAAACAGAAAGAGAAAAATAAAAAGGAGGCGGGACAATGAATACGACCGCTAACTGCCTAATAGAATTAGGTACCGAAGAATTACCACCAACAGCTTTAAAAGCGCTTTCAGCTGCCTTTGAACAGGGCTTATTAGCGGGACTGCGCAGCGCTGATTTATCTTTTAATACTGATAACGTCAAAAGTTTCGCCACACCGCGCCGACTCGCTATTTTGATTACTGATTTACAAACACAGCAGCCCGATAAAAATATAGAGAAATTAGGCCCTGCTGTTGCCGCTGCCTATGACAAAGAAGGCAAGCCGAGTAAAGCCGCTGAAGGATTTGCTCGTAGTAACGGTATCAGTTTCAATGAGCTAGTGACCATTGATACTGATAAAGGTGAACGTCTTGGTTTCCGAAGTGTTGCTAAAGGAAAGGCGACAGCAGAATTACTTGAAGGTCTTATTGCTGCGTCTTTAGATGCATTGCCGATTCCCAAACGTATGCGCTGGGGGGCTTCGCGCGCTGAATTTGTACGACCCGTGCAATGGCTTGTTGCACTCTTAGATTCAGAACCGGTTAACTGCACAATATTAGGTGTGCAATCAGGAACACAAAGTTTCGGCCATCGCTTTCATGCGCCGGCACCCATCACTATTAATAATGCGCTTAGCTACGAAAACCAACTGCTTGAAGAAGGCCATGTCATTGCTGACTTTGACAAGCGTCG
>JABIQF010000051.1 GCA_018668095.1 Cellvibrionales bacterium | reverse complement strand
GGTGTAATTTTATTCTTGATCATCATTGGCAATGCCTGTTTGACATAGCGTGATGCAAGCGTTGTATCTTCTGGAAACTCAAGAGGCACTAATGTTTACTCCTAATCGAAAACGGTTTTGATCTATTGAGTAATGAGAATAGATTTTCAGCAATCCTTTATTGAATAATTATCTATTTATCAATAGTAATGAAAATATGCTTTTTGAGGTAAGTTGGCGGTTTTCCTTAATTGTTATCGCGCTATGCCCATGATTGTAAAATTTGGATGAGTATTTTTTCCTCGTTAACGTTTAAAAGTTTAGTCGTTTTTTATTGGCTTGCTTGCAGAAGGGAGCGTATTTTCGTTGCACTTTGTAAAATTTTTATTTGAGTGTTTTGGCGATGATATAGCAAATTTGCATGGTCATAGCCCAGATAAACGCGCATGCGGAGATAAAAAGAAAGGCGAGGGTGGTGAGTTCCTGTTTGAGTGAAGGCGGCATGTTATTTTCACACCAGAAAACCATGACGTAGGCCACAAAAAAAATAACAGCACTCACAGAAAAGTGCTTTAAACGCTGGATATCACTCGCAATGATGGATGACAAATAAGTGCGTAGAGATACCCAGATTATTTTCATGAGTTGCTAATTAACTCAGTAAGCGGCGCATAATGGATTGATAAATCAAACTGAGCTTATCTAGCTCGGCGGCATTAACCCGTTCATTAACACGATGAATGGTTTCGTTAACCGGACCTAGTTCAACTAATTGCGCACCGGTGGGCGCGATAAAGCGACCATCAGATGTGCCACCGGCTGTGCTGAGTTGCGTTGTAATACCCACCACTTCTTCAATGGCTGCCATGCTGGCATCAATTAATTCACCGTGCTCAGTAATAAATGGGTGGCCACTTAAATGCCAGGTGATTTCATAATTCAGTTCGTGTTTATCGAGAATACTCAAAAAACGCTGTTGAATCGCTTCAACAGTTAGCTCGGTTGAGAAACGAAAGTTGGCTGTAATATTAAGTGTGCCAGGAATAACATTGGTCGCACCGGTACCCGCTTGAAGATTGGATATTTGAAATGAGGTGGCAGGAAAAAATGCATTGCCATTATCCCAAACGGTATTGCTGATTTCGACCAAGGCTGGTGCAAATCGATCAATAGGGTTTTCAGCCAGTTGTGGGTAAGCGACATGACCTTGAATGCCATTAATCGTTAATTTGAGACCGAGTGAGCCGCGGCGACCATTTTTGATGACATCACCGGTTGTTTCTGTGCTCGATGGTTCGCCTACCACGCACCAGCGAATTTTCTCATTAATGGAGCTTAGATACTCCATTACTTTAACGGTGCCGTTAGTCGCGATACCTTCTTCGTCACTGGTAATCAAAAATGCAAGTCGGTGAGGGTGCTTGGGTTGGTCGCCGATAAAGTGCTCTGCCGCTGTAATCATGGCAGCAAGGCTGCCTTTCATATCGGCCGCCCCTCGACCGCATAGCATGTCATTGTCTATGGTGGGCGAGTAGGGAGGGTATTCCCATTTGTTTTCGTCCCCAGCCGGAACGACATCAGTATGGCCAGCAAATGCGAGTATATCTCCGCTGTCGCCATGAACTGCCCAAAAGTTATCGACATCGTCAAAACGCAGATTACTGACCTGAAAGCCAATCGCTTCGAGTCGGTCAATCATGAGTTGCTGACATCCGGCATCATCGGGAGTCACGGATTTACAGGCCATTAGCTGCATGGCAAGGTCAATGGTAGGGGAGTTTGCTGACATGTTGAGTTGGGCTCGTTTGGGTTTTATGGGTATCACGATTGAGCGTGATCGATAGTCGCTCTTAAAACAGTGTATTTTTATATTGTAACTGGATGTTCACGCTAAAGAAAACGAAGCCTGTAAGCCGCTCTTTATTTTTCTGATAAAACCCGCTCTAAAGTCGAAGTTAAGTCTTTATCGCTAAAAATATAGCCGTGATTAGTTAATACAGTCGGTTTGACACGCGCACCCGTGAGCAATAGATGGTCGGCCATTTCGCCAAAAGCGAACTTGGCAATGGGTACGGGTACAGTAAAAATAGTCGGTCGTTTTAATACAGCCCCTAAGGTTTTGGTAAATACTTTATTGGTAACGGCTTCTGGTGCAACCATATTAACAGGGCCTTGGATGCTTTCTTGCGCCATAATAAATTGAATAATATTGACGGCTTCATGTAAGCCTATGCAGCTCATATATTGCTGGCCATTACCAAAAGCGCCGCCTAATCCCAGTTTAAAAGGTAATAACATTTGCGCTAAGGCGCCGCCCTTGGGGCTTAATACAATCCCTGTGCGAAGGTGAACGGTGCGTATACCGGCTTCTGATGCGGCTGCGGTGGCTTGTTCCCATGCAACAGATAAATCGGCCAAAAACTCATTGCCGGCACCACTGCGCTCATCAACAATATTTGAGCCAGTATCACCATAAAAACCAATCGCGGAGGCAGAAATTAACAGCGAGGGTTTGTTATTGAGTTTGGCTAAGGTCTCGGATAAAAGTTGGGTTGAATCGATTCGGCTTTGCCAAATGGTTGCTTTACTATTAGCTGTCCATCGACGGTCAGCAATGTTTTCGCCCGCGAGATTAATCACAACATCAATCGTGACTGAACTGTCGAAACGAATAATTTTTTGCTTGGGTTGCCAATAAAAAGGCGCAGGTTTAATGGCATCTGCAGCGCTATCTCGCGACAAGGAATAAACGTTATGACCTTCGGCGGTTAATGCGGTATTCAATGCTGTGCCTATAAGGCCGGTTGCGCCGGTAATTAAAATATTCATAGTAGGGATATCTTTTTTTTAGCTTTATCGTTAGCTGTTGTTATTAATTGATATTGCTAGCTTTTGGGTCAATGACTTTTATGCTGTGTCAGTAGTCTATCTAAATTATTGGCAAAGTGCTGTCTTTCGCCTTGCCCTAATGGTGGTGGGCCGCCGGTATTGACGCCGCTCGATCTCAGTGTGTCCATAAAGTCGCGCATATTAAGTCGCGCTTTTATATTATCAGTAGTATACAGCTCGCCGCGAGGATTTAATGCTTTACCGCCCTTTTCTATTACTTCTGCCGCCAATGGAATATCAGCGGTAATCACTAAATCTCCGGCGGTTAGTCGCCTAACGATTTCGTTATCGGCAACATCAAAGCCTGAAGGTACTTGAAGCATTTGAATGTAGGGTGAGGGCGGAATGGCGAGTGATTGATTAGCGACAAGGGTTGTGGTTATTTTGCGACGTTCGGCGGCGCGAAATAAAATTTCTTTAATGACCCCAGGGCAGGCATCAGCATCGACCCATATTTTCATAACAGTTAATCGCTTTTATTTTTTGGGCGTAAGCCAATCTCAACTAAAAAATCTTGAGATTCGCCCTTGCGTATTGCCTGAATATGAATATGAGTGCCGGGTTTGGTTTGGGCAATTTTATGCATGCCTATATTACCATTTCCCACACTGGTATTATCTATATGGGTGATGATATCACCTATTTGTAAACCGGCTTTTTCTGCTGGGCCATTAGGTTCTATATCGGTCAGTACTAGTCCTCGCAAAGCTTTAAGGTTAAAGGCTTCGGCAACGCTGGGCGTAATCTCTTCGGCGCTAATACCTAACCAGCCTCTAACGACTTCTCCATGTTCGACGATATTTTCAAAGACATAAGAGGCTATATCGATAGGGATGGCAAAGCCAATACCGTTTGAGCCGCCCGTTTTTGAATACAGCCCACTATTAATGCCAATTAATTGGCCATAGGCATTAATGAGTGCGCCGCCTGAGTTACCTGTATTAATCGCGGCATCGGTTTGAATATATTTTTCATAAGTATTAATTTGTAAGCCATGGCGACCAGTAGCAGAAACAATGCCTTGAGTCACGGTTTGTCCAATGCCGTAAGGGTTGCCTATGGCGAGTACAACATCACCTATACGAATGGTTTTGGGATTGGCAAAAATAGCCGGCGTTAAATCATCGAGATCAATTTTTAGCACGGCAAGGTCGGTGGGGGCGTCAGAGCCTATTACTGTGGCTAGTCTTTCGCGACCATCGGCGAGCAGTACTCGAATGCGATCAGCTTCATCGATAACATGATTATTCGTTAGTACATAACCATTGCTGCTAATAATGACGCCAGAGCCTAAGCTTCGTTCAATTTTATCGCGTTGTCGAATCCCGTTGTTATTGAGGAAATGTTTAAAAAGAGGATCTTTTAATAGTGGATGGTTTTCTACATGAATCGTGCGGCTGGTATAGATATTGACAACCGAAGGCAGAGCGATCTGAGCGGCGTCGGCATAACTGACAATAAAGGGAGTAGCGGGGTTAGTCGAGGGAGTTCGATTGAGCTGCAGTAATAGAGTTGCAAGCAGTAAGCCGGTTAATACAGGCCAGAAATAATGGCGTACTATGTTTTTCCAGCGTGTATGTAATGGTTTTTTAATGTTCAAAACTCAATGCCCTCGTGCGCTTTCATACGATTAGTATAAAATATCCTAGTGGCGGTTTGACTCACTGTTATAGTTCCCATCGTAGACCATAATGCCTATGATTATACAGGGGAATATTTTAATAATTCAAAGTGCTTTGTTTGTTTGGCTCGTTTATACGCATATTCTTTAGAGGTTTCACATGATTTTATTATCCCAGCTTGTTGATCATCTCAATGCACTATTGGCTATTGATAAAATTAAGGATTATTGCCCCAATGGTTTGCAAGTTGAGGGTGGCGAAGAAATCAAGGTTATTGTTACGGGCGTTACAGCTAGTCAGGCATTAATCGAGCATGCTGTAGCCATTAATGCAGATGCTATCTTGGTGCATCATGGTTACTTTTGGAAAAATGAAGCACCGCAAATCGTGGGTATTAAGAAGCGTCGTATCGCATGTTTGCTAGAGAATAATATTAGTTTGTTAGCTTACCATTTGCCGCTCGATCTGCATGCAGAGCTCGGTAATAACGTACAGCTAGCAAGCGTGTTAGGTTGGCAGCCAGATAGCGAGATTACTGCTAATGGTGTGCCGCCATTGATTCGTACTGCCACACTCAATACACCCTGTGATGGTGCGGCAATGGCTAAACACCTTGCTCAGTGTTTGCAGCGTGAGCCTCTACATATTCCTGCAGATAAAGTCATTAAGCGTGTTGCTTGGTGCACGGGTGGTGCGCAATCATCATTGTTAGCGGCTGCTGATTTAGGTGTTGATGCTTATATTACCGGTGAGATTTCTGAGCAAACGGTGCATGAGGCACGCGAGTCGGGGATTCATTTTTTTGCTGCTGGGCATCATGCCACTGAGCGTTATGGGGTAAAGGCCTTGGGTGAGTTTGTGGCAAGTAAGTGGGGTGTAGAGTGCCACTTTGTTGATTGTGATAATCCAGTTTAGTGATGAGTGCGTAACCTATTGCGCAGATCTATAAATACGTATGTAAATAGATTTTTAAATAAATAGGTTTTTGAATAAATAGACTTTTAAATAAATAGAGTTTAAATAAATTGTAATAAAAATTAGGCATTGAATGACGTATTCAGATTATGAAAAACAGGTTCAAAGTGCGACTGGGCTTTCGATTGCTGCGGCTTGGTCGCAGGGGCGTAGTGCTTTTGGCGGTTTAACCGCGGCATTGGTGGTGGCGCATATTGAATCACAAGAAGATTTAAGCGGTCGGGATTTATGCACCCTCAATATTCATTTTTGTGGCCCCACGATTGCTGATGAGCCCTGCGAGTTTCGTCATAAGGTACTTTCTAAGGGTAAATCGGTGATGCAGATAGAAGGTCAGTTGCTTCAAGACGGTGAAGTAAAAACGCAGATAATTGCATGCTTTGGTGTTCAGCGTTTTGCTACTTTGCAAGTGACGCCGCCTATTAAAGTGTTCCCAAAAAAATCACTTCAAGTTCCTTTTATCGCGAAATTTATGCCGGAATTTGTGCAGCATCTTGATATGAAGTACACCAGCGAGCATATGCCTTTTAGTGGGAGTTCAGAAGCACATGTAAGTGGTTGGGTTCGGTTTGTTGAGGCGCCACCGGCGTTTACTGACGCCGCATTAGTGGCGTTAATCGATGCTTGGCCGCCAGCCGTGTTGCCCATGCTTGAGCGCGTTGCGCCTAGCAGTTCTATTACTTGGAATATTGAGTTTCTTAATCCGCGAACTGAGCTTAACAGCAGTGATTATATTTATTATGAGTGTGAGGCGGTTCAAGCGGCAGCCGGTTATGCACATACCGAGGCGAAAATTTATAACCAGGATGGCCAGCTTATGGCGTTAAGTCGTCAGATGGTGGGCGTTTACGAAAAAAAAGCTAACCCAGCTTAGTTGTCTAGCGCGAGTATAATGTCTTATACGGTCATTATATCGCGCTAATGCAATTCAATTATTGAGGCTTTATGGCTTTGGTTAAACCAGTAGGCAGGATTAAACCGCGTGCACATTAGGTGGCGTTTGTTTCAGAATGGGTTCTTTCTCATTGCTTGCAGATGCATTGCTGTAATCTGTTTCGGTAGGGTCTTCATCTTCAGCATTTTGACCAAGATTGATTTTTTCTAGATCGTAATCTTCAGACAGTGTCCCGCTATTCGCTGCATCTGATTTAGGTGCGTAATCGAGAGGAGCCTGTAAGGGCTCAGATGCCGAGGGCGCATCACCGCTTAGCACAGAATCGAGTAAGAGTGATTGGCCGTGTTCATCGCGACATAATTGATCGGCGCCTAATGCGAGGTGTTGATGAATGTCTTTGTATTTTTCGGTCAAGTCATTGAGCATGAGTGCCGTTTGTGAAAAATGATCGGCGACATGCTGTTGGTATTGTTTGTTTTTGGTTTCAGCATCGGCCAGTGCTTGGTTTAATTCGCGCACTTTTTGTTCTGCATTACCTGAATTACGATACAAGCCAATACCCACTAATAAGCCAATAATAGCGGTGACAAATCCGATAAAAACCAAAAACCCTAAATCAAACATATGTAATCTCTCTTCATACTTCCTAGACAGGGGTTTAGTATAACGCTAAATGAGAAAAATCGGGCGTTATTAGCGTATTTTATCTGCTATTCATCGCGGAGATCACATTGCTAAGCGCATGAAGTGCGGGTAATCTGTGCGCTTCTTACGAGCGGCTGTTTTTTTAAAAGCCCTTTTTCAGCGCCCTGTTTTAACACCTAGGTATCCGCCTGTTTTATGACCGCTATTATTCGCCCACAAGATCGCTATTTAATGGATCTAGAAAAGCCTGATTTTCGCGCGGATCCTGCGCAGGCGTTGGCGATTAAAAAACTCGATAATTTGTTTGATCGTTTGCTCGCGCAACAAGATTTATCGCTTAAAGAAAAGGGTTTGTCTTTAATGAATCGGCTGCTTGGTCTGTCGTCATCAAGGCGGCCTGAGCGGGGCTTATATTTTTGGGGTGGTGTTGGGCGCGGCAAAACCTATTTAATGGATATGTTTTTTGATGCCTTGCCCATGGATCAGAAGCTGCGTATTCACTTTCACCGCTTTATGCGTCGCGTTCACCATGAGCTCGCCACGCTCACCGACACGAAAAATCCGTTAGAGGTGGTTGCCGATCGAATTGCTGCCGAAGCAAGGGTGATTTGCTTTGATGAGTTTTTTGTTTCAGATATTACCGATGCAATGATCCTTGCCGGCATGTTTGATGCTTTGTTTAAGCGAGGCGTGTGTTTGGTTGCCACCTCTAATATAGCTCCAGACGGTCTTTATAAAGACGGTTTACAGCGAGCGCGGTTTTTACCGGCTATTGGATTAATTAAGCAGCATACAGAAGTGCTTAATATCGATGGGGGTGTTGATTATCGCCTTCGGACCTTGGAGCGTGCTGAATTGTATTATACGCCGCTTGATAAGGGCGCTGATGCGAGCCTGCTGCAGAGCTTTCAGCGTTTAGTGCCGCAGCGAGATAGCGAGTTGGTGAGCCATAAGGTCGATGTGTCTATTGAGGTCGAGGGGCGTCATATCGCTGCTCGGTATTTGGCCGATGATGTCGTTTGGTTTGATTTTGATGCCATTTGTGATGGGCCTCGCTCGCAAAATGACTATATTGAGATTGCTAAAGAGTTTCATGCGGTACTGATTAGTGATGTCCCTCAAATGGGCTTTCATAATGAGGATAGGGCGCGTCGCTTCATTAATTTGGTCGATGAGTTTTATGATCGCAATATTAAGTTAGTTTTATCGGCGGCTGTGAATTTGCAAGATTTGTATCAAGAGGGCCGTTTGGCCTTTGAGTTTCAGCGCACTTGTAGCCGCTTGCAAGAGATGCAATCTCACGAATATCTGGCCGCTGCGCACAAGGCTTAAATATTCTGGGCTTTAGTCTAAAAAGCCCGATATCACTGGCCTGAGGGCAGGTTTTAGGCTCGGAGTTAGTGAGGGTTATGACGGTTCTGAGGCTGTTTTTCTTGGCTGTATTGCCTGTAATATATTGCTGTAATTGGCTTTGATAGGTGCAGTTTTGGAGGCTAACAAGCGGTCACTTTGCGGTATTGGGTTATCTACGTTGGCTAAACCAACAAGAGTTGCGTTATCTTATTGATAAATCAGTTGCTAAACCGAATTTGATTCTGTAGTATTCGCGCTCTTTTTTAGCTTGCTCCAAATGCGGAGTAATCATAGTCAATGCCCACATATTTGGGCCAATTTGGGATGTTTTCTGATGAAAACTTATAGTGCCAAGCCTGCTGATATCCAACATGACTGGTATATCGTCGACGCTACAGGTAAAACGCTCGGTCGCATGGCGACTGAAATCGCACATAGATTGCGCGGTAAACACAAAGCTGAATATACTCCGCACATGGACGTTGGCGACTTCATTATTGTCGTTAACGCTGAGAAAGTGGCGGTTACTGGTAAAAAAGGCACTGATAAAATTTATCATTCGCATACCGGTTATCCAGGTGGACTTAAGTCTATTTCGTTCAACAAATTAATCGAAAAAGCACCTGAGCGGACTATACAGTCGGCTGTTAAAGGCATGCTTCCTAGAAATCCTCTAGGACGAGAGATGTTTCGTAAGCTGAAAGTGTACGCGGGTGATGAGCATCCACATACAGCACAGCAACCACAAATTCTAGAATTGTAAGAGCACAAGACTATGGCAGCGATTCAATATTACACGGGTACAGGTCGACGTAAAACGGCTTCAGCACGTGTCTTCCTAAAAGATGGCAGCGGCACTATTACTGTCAATAAACGTCCTCTCGATGAGTTTTTTGGTCGTCAAGTGGCTCGTATGATTGTCCGTCAACCTCTACAACTGGTTGATTGTGATGAAAAATTTGATGTTAACGTCACTGTTAGAGGTGGTGGTAGCTTTGGTCAAGCCGGTGCAATCCGTCACGGTATTACACGTGCGTTGATTGAATTCGATGAAGCCTTACGTTCACCGCTTAGAAAAGCAGGTTTCGTAACACGTGATGCTCGAGAAGTTGAGCGTAAGAAAGTTGGTTTACGTAAAGCGCGTAAGAAACCACAATTTTCGAAACGTTAATCGTCTTTTGGCGATGGCAAAAAGCCCGATTTTTATCGGGCTTTTTTTTGCCTGCGTTTTTGCCTGCGTTTTTGTCGCATATGTTTTGTTGCGAGTTTGATCTTGTGAATAGACCGGTCAAAAAGCCATCGTTTAATGGCTGGTTAAATGACCCAATAAACACCGTTGCGCGTATTAATACAGTTGAAGGAGATGATTGTTGGGCGATAGCGATGAAATGTCCGAAAGTGGTTGAATTTACGCAGAAAGTACCTGCAAAAATGCACAATTTTCTGACAGCAGCGCTAGATTAATTTACCATTCGCACCGGCTGATGGCTGGGTCAATGACTCAGTGTGCGGAGCGTATAAATCGCTTATCGAGTTAATGCCAGCCAATATCTTTTCGTACTAACGGAATTCACTTTCAGCGCGTAGAAAATCATTCATTTTAGTTTGCGTGATATTTGATCGGCTTGTGAGTCATAAACCGATAGTACAGGGCGTTTGTAATACCTTGTTGTTGAGCAAGTGCCTCACCAGTTATACAGTTTTAACGACCAGTTCTAGCTACCGAGTTCTAGCATATACAGTATAACGTTGCGTTATACGGCTTTAGGAGAATCAGATGAGTAACGACGGCACCAATACCGGCCGAAGACGGTTTTTAACAGCAGCCACATCGGCAGTTGCAGCAGCAGGCGCTGTAGGCATAGCTGTGCCATTTCTTGGATCGTGGAACCCTAGTGCTAAAGCCAAAGCGGCTGGCGCACCCGTCAAGTTTGACGCGGGCAAAATGGAACCAGGACAACTTGTACGTGTTGAATGGCGCGGGCAGCCCGTGTTTGTTATTCGACGCACTCAGGCACAAATTGATAGTTTGATAGAGAATGATGGTGATCTGAAAGATCCAGAATCGTTAGCCTCTAGCCAGCCAACCTATGTTGATAGTCGCAACCGCGCAGTTAAGAGCGAGTTTCTTGTACTGGTAGGTTTGTGTACGCATTTGGGTTGTTCGCCAAAATATATTAAAAAGTTAGATTCTGCAGCTCCTGACGCAAGTTGGAATGGCGGCTTTTTCTGTGCTTGTCACGGTTCAAAATTCGATATGGCTGGACGCGTTTATAAGGGTGTACCAGCATCAGAAAACTTAGTAGTACCACCTTACACCTATGAAACAGATTCATTGATGATTATTGGTGTTGATGGGGAGAATGCATAATGGGAAATTGGTTAGTAAATCTTCGCGACTGGGTCGATGCTCGACTACCCATTGTGCGGACTTGGAATACACATATGGGCGCATACTACGCCCCTAAAAACTTTAACTTCTGGTACTTCTTTGGTGTTTTATCGTTATTGGTGTTAGTGAACCAATTACTCACCGGTATCTGGTTAACCATGAATTATGTACCTAGCCAAGAAGAAGCGTTTGCTTCGGTTGAGTACATTATGCGTGATGTCGACTACGGTTGGATTTTACGTTACATGCACTCAACAGGTGCTTCAGCGTTCTTCATCGTTATCTACTTGCATATGTTCCGTGCCTTAATCTATGGCTCATATAAGCAGCCGCGTGAGCTCATTTGGATCTTCGGTATGTTGATCTTTGTGGTACTCATGGCCGAAGCCTTTATGGGTTATGTGCTGCCATGGGGACAAATGTCTTACTGGGGTGCGCAGGTTATTATCTCGCTCTTTGGCGCCATTCCTTACGTGGGTGAAGCCCTAGTTGAGTGGTTCCGTGGTGATTATCTGATTTCAGGTATTACGCTTAACCGCTTCTTTGCCTTACACGTTGTGGCCTTGCCTATCGTGTTATTAGCCTTAGTAGTGCTGCATTTATTGGCGTTGCATGAAGTGGGTTCAAATAACCCCGATGGCGTTGATATCAAAAAGCATAAAGATGAAAAAGGCATACCGTTAGATGGCGTGGCCTTTCACCCTTACTATACAGTGCATGATTTACAAGCGATTGCGGTCTTCTTGTTTATCTTCTGCTTTATTATGTTCTTTATGCCAGAGGTTGGCGGCTTGTTCCTTGAAGCGCCTAACTTTGAAATTGCGAACCCATTAAAGACACCTGAGCACATTGCGCCGGTTTGGTATTTCACACCTTACTACTCAGTATTACGTGCAATCCCCGATAAATTCTGGGGCTTTGTATTCTTTGCTGCGTCGGTTGCTATTCCATTCTTATTGCCATGGTTAGATCGTAGTCCAGTGAAGTCGATTCGTTACCGCGGTATCTTCACTAAGATTGCGCTGGTTGTATTTATTTCATCGTTCATTATTTTGGGCGTGTTGGGTGTTTGGGCGCCGACGGATTCACGTACTTTATTAGCGCGTATTTGTTCTGTGCTTTACTTCTCTTTCTTCTTGTTTATGCCTATATGGACAACATTAGAAACGACCAAGCCAGTGCCTGATCGTGTTACAACGAAAGGCGGTATGGGTGTATTTGGTTCGCTGGGTGTATTGGCTCTGATTTTAGCCTTGGCGATTATTCCATTAAAAGCGGTGGCTGCAGAATCCGCTTTTGATTGTGGTCAAATCCCTTGCGCAGAAGTCGACTTTGATTTAACCGATACGGATTCGCTGCAAAGTGGTTCGGCATTGTTCGTCAACTATTGCATGGGCTGTCACTCAGCTAAATACATGCGCTGGGGCCGTTTGGCCGATGATTTAGGTATTCCTGAGTCAATCGCCAAAGAGCATCTGATTTTAGGCAACGACACTAAATTCGGCGCCTTGATGAATATTTCAATGACCGAAGGCTATGCAAAAAAGGTCTTTGGTGGAGCACCACCTGATTTAACATTGGCGGCTCGTGCTCGTTCGCCAGAATGGTTGTACACCTATTTAAATTCGTTTTATTTGGACCCATCGCGTCCATACGGTGTCAACAACTTAGTTTTTAAAGATGTCGGCATGCCACATGTGCTTTTAGATTTACAAGGTGATCAACTTTGTAGACCCGCTATCGCGATTGCAGCGAATGGTGGTATTAAGCGTGATGAGAACGGTGAGCCACTAGAAGATTCGTACAGTGACTGTGGACGTGTAGTTGCAGGCGAAGCGGAAGGCAGTTTAAACCCTGAGGAATATCAAGAAGCTATGTATGATCTCGTCAACTTTATGACGTACATGGCTGAACCGTCTGCAGTGAAACGAGAGCGTATGGGCATTAGTGTTCTTCTCTTTATTGCTGTGTTTTTTGTTTTCGCGTTCTTACTGAACCGCGAATATTGGAAGGATATTGATCATTAATACTGAAACTGATGCTATTGAAGCGGTGACTAAGCGGTCATCAATGACTTTACTCTCTGACCCGTCAAGCCATTACAGCCACCGGGTAAGAATCGTACTAGCTGAAAAGGGTGTTACTTGTGACATCATCGATACGGATGGCAAAAATTTGCCTGCCGATTTGGTCGATGTGAATCCTTACGGCTCGCTCCCCACTTTGTTAGATAGAGACCTTGTTCTTTATGAATCAAAAGTGATTATGGAATATTTGGATGAGCGTTTTCCGCATCCACCGTTGTTGCCGGTTTATCCTGTAGCGCGTGGTGAAAGTCGCTTATACATTTATCGTATTGAGCGTGATTGGTGTGCATTGGTTGATGCCATTGAAAGCGGCAAAACGAGTGATGCTGAGAAGCTGGCCAAAGATTTGGCCGATGGCTTTGTTGGTATTGCGCCTATCTTCGGTGATAAGCCTTTCTTTATGAGCGAAGAGTTTACATTGGTTGATTGTTGTTTAGGTCCTATTTTGTGGCGCCTAGAATCACTTGGCGTAAAGCTGCCAAACAACAAACAAGTTAAACCGTTATTGGAATATATGAAACGTTTGTTTGATATGGAATCATTCCAAGAAAGTTTATCTGAAATAGAACGTGAGATGCGACCTAACCGCTAGGACGTTGTTCTCTTCAGCAGCTTAGAGCTCAATTTCTAATAACAACGTTAGCAGTTATAAGAGCGCGTTAATTAGAAATTGAGTAAAAGCTTGTGAATAAATAGGATGAATGCTTTCTTTTTTGAGTGTGCATCAGTATCTTAAGATTGAACTAGCACGATCTATCCTTAGAGTGAAACAGAAGAGCGCATTAAGATGGCAGATTCTAAACCACCCGCTATGTCATCCAGTAAATCCTATCTGGTTAATGCCTTGTATCAGTGGATTGTTGATAATCACTGCACGCCCTATGTCTTAGTTGACGCTTACGCCGCCAATGTTGAAGTCCCGCAAGATTACGTTAAAGATGGCCAAATTGTCCTGAATATTGCCCCTTCAGCAATTGGTGATTTACAGATTGATAAAAAAGGCGTGAGTTTTAATGCACGTTTTGGTGGCATTCCCATGGATATTTTTGCCCCCATGCAATCAGTGTTAGGTATTTATGCACGCGAGAACGGTCAAGGCATGATGTTTGAGCCAGAGATAGAAACCGGCCCTCCAACAGAGCCACCCAAAGGTCCTGGCCCTAAATTGGTTTCAAATAAAAAAACCGATACTTCTCATGCTGAGAAGCCCAGTTTACGCGTAGTAAAATAATTATTATCTCGGTGAGCGATCGCTCACCGATTCTGAAGTCGAAGAAGTAACTCGGTTAATCGATATATTCAAAAACGCGAACAATTTTCTGAAGGCCATAAGATTTTTTAGCCACGCTGACAATGGTTTCTGCTTCTTTGCGTGTGACCAATCCCATTAAATAAATAACGCCGTTTTTAGTAACGACATTTACGCGGCTATGTGGCGCGTTTTTGGCAAAACGTAATCGTGTTTTTACTTTATTACTTAACCACACATCACCTGCTTTTGCGCCAAACGAGCGAGGCGGTGACACTTGTAGTTCATTGTGAACGCGTCTAACTTTACGGATTTTACGAATAGTCTCTGTTGCAGTATCGCGCATGTTAGCGGCGGGTACATTGCCGGTTAATAGTACTACGCCATTAAAGCTATCAATACGAACTTGTGCATTGGCAAAGCGAGGATCTATTTTCTTTAAATTAACTTTTGATTTTGTTTCTATTAATTGG
>JABIQF010000113.1 GCA_018668095.1 Cellvibrionales bacterium | reverse complement strand
CTTGGCTTGGGCAGTGTTATTTGCTGGTGTTTTGCAGTGGTTATTTCAACTGCCGTTCTTGGCGCAGATTGATCGTATGCCGAATCCCAAGTGGGATTTGAAGCATGCCGGTGTTAAAAAGGTTTTAGTCTTAATGGTGCCGGCCATTTTTGGTGTTTCAGTGAGCCAAATTAATTTACTGCTCGATACGGTATTGGCCTCATTTTTACCTAGCGGCAGTGTATCTTGGTTGTATTATTCAGACCGCTTAGCTGAGCTGCCGTTAGGGGTGTTTGGGATTGCCATTGCTACCGTGATATTGCCGGGCTTATCTCGATTGCAATTACAGAACTTAAACGCTGAAGGGGCAGATGCTAACGATGGATCTGCGGCGCGTTTTAGGGCCACGTTAAACTGGGCTTTGCGCTGCATTACCTTTGTCGCTATTCCAGCAACAGCGGCCTTGATTGTATTGGCAGCGCCCATTCTTTTTACTTTATTCCAGTATCAGGCCATGACCGCCGCTGATGTTGCTATGTCGACTTACAGTTTGCGAGCCTACGCGCTAGGGCTAATAGCCTTTATGGCCATTAAGGTGCTGGCTACAGGGTTTTATGCGCAGCAAGATATGAAAACGCCAGTACGAATTGGCATTATCGCCATGGTCTCCAATATGGTGTTAAACCTGATATTTGTATTGATTTTGCATCATTACTGGCAACTAGGTCATGTTGGGCTGGCATTAGCGACGTCCACCTCGGCAGGGCTTAATGCATGGTTGTTATTCCGAGGTTTATCGGCCAATACACTGCTGTCTGATAATGCTTCGGGTAAAGCGAGATTATTGACTAGCGACTACTGGCGGCTATTGCTAAAGATATTGGTCGCTATGGCGGCAATGGTGACGGTGCTTATTTGGCTGCTACCAGAGCTCTCATCATGGGCTACTGCGAGCTGGTTATCACGCTGTTACGAGCTATCGCTACTCTGTATTGCCGGTTTATGCAGCTATCTGATTGTCTTATGGGTTTTAGGTGTTAGGGTGCAGCAGTTCAAATCACCTGAAGCGGGTTAAAAGAGCTATAAGCCGGTAGTTTTTGGTCTCCAGAACCGCGATTTTCCTCGCCGACTAAGTATATAATCTCAAGTTAATTTCATGTTTTTCACATGTGTACATGGCTGTTGTCATTAACTATTGTCAATACGTTTGGAGCGGTAAGTGGAGCTGGTTCGCGGCATACACAATTTAAAAGATCAGTATGGTCACGCTAGTTCTGATAAAGCGGGGTCGGTGTTAACCATCGGCGCCTTTGATGGTTTGCACTGTGGGCATCGCTCGGTGCTTAATCATTTACGTATGCGCGCAAAAGAAGCCGGTTTACCCTCGGTAGTGGTTACCTTAGAGCCGCTGCCAAGAGAATATTTTGCGCCGCTAGATGCGCCACCAAGATTAATGAGCTTTAGAGAAAAGTGCGAAGGTTTTGCAGCATTAGGCATAGATAGAGTTATCTTGGTCCGCTTTGATGATCGCATGCGCAATATGGAAGCAACGGATTTTATTGAGCGCGTATTTGTGAGTGGTCTCAATGCCAAGCATATTGTAGTGGGTGATGATTTACGTTTTGGGCGAGATGGTGCGGGTGATTTTGAACTATTAAACACTTTAGCGCGTAAACATGATTTTACTGTTGAAGATACAACAACGCTTGAGCTTGAAGGATATCGAATTTCGAGTTCACGTATTCGGCAATTACTGGAGGCGGGTGATTTTGCTGAGGCAGAAGAGTTGCTCGGTCGTCCATATAGTATTTCGGGCAAGGTGGTATACGGCAAGCAATTAGGGCGCCTATTAAAAGTGCCAACCGCCAATGTTGAATTGCATCGACTGCGAGCGGCAATGTCAGGTGTCTATGCCGTTGAGGTTAACATTCAAGGCGATGATGCATATGCTGATCAATGGTTGCCGGGAGTTGCTAATGTAGGTTGTCGACCCACTGTTAATGCATCGATTAAAGCGATTCTTGAAGTGCATCTATTGGATTTTGATGCTGACTTATACGGTCGACGTATCGATGTTAGGTTTCGTAAAAAAGTGCGTGAAGAACAAAAATTTGATTCGATAGATTTGCTTAAAGAGCAAATTCATCGTGATGTTAATACGGCGAGAGAATATTTTTCTCGTTAGATTTTTTAAATACAGGTTTAGTTAATATTCTTATGAGTGAAGACAAGAAGAATCAGTACAAGCAAACATTAAATTTGCCTAAAACGGCATTTGCGATGAAAGCGAACCTAGCCCAGCGTGAACCGCAGCGTTTAAAAGCTTGGGATAAAGCCGATGTGTACGGACAAATCCGCAAAAAGTTTGCTGGTCGAGAAACCTTTATTTTGCATGATGGCCCTCCTTATGCCAACGGCGAAATTCATCTTGGCCACTCGGTGAATAAAATTTTAAAAGATATCATTATTAAATCGAAAACCTTACAAGGCTTTGATGCGCCTTATGTGCCGGGTTGGGATTGTCATGGTCTACCCATTGAGCATAAGGTAGAAACCAAAGTAGGCAAGGCAGGTGTTAAGGTTGATTACAAAACGTTTCGACAAAAATGTCGCGAGTATGCCACTCGGCAAGTTGATGGTCAGCGTAAAGGTTTTGTCCGTTTAGGTGTTTTAGGTGATTGGCAAAATCCTTATTTGACCATGAATTTTAAAACAGAAGCTGACATTGTTCGTTCGTTAGGACAGATTATCGATAACGGACATTTAGTGCGTGGCTTTAAGCCAGTGTACTGGAGTGTCGTTGGTGGCTCAGCACTTGCTGAAGCTGAAGTTGAATACCAAGATAAAAACTCATTTTCGATTGACGTTGCTTTTGCAATAGACAATCAGCAAAGCTTTGCCGATAGCATTGGTGGACTTGAAGGTGAGGGTGATATCAGTGTCGTTATTTGGACCACCACACCATGGACGCTGCCAGCAAATCAGGCCGTCTCTGTGCATGCAGAGTTAGATTATGTGGTAGTTGAATGTGTAGTGGGTGATGAGGGTGTTAAGCAGCGTTTGGTTTTAGCTGAGGCATTACATGAATCTGCACTTCAGCGTTATGGCGTAAATGAGTTCACCATTGTTGGCCGCTTTAAAGGCGAAGCCATAGAAAATGTTTCACTGTGTCATCCCTTTTACGAAAGAACAGTGCCGATTATTTTAGGTGATCACGTGACAACCGAAGCAGGTACCGGTTGTGTTCATACTGCACCCGATCACGGCGTAGAAGATTTTGTTGTATCAAAAAAATACGGCATTGAAACGCTTAACCTTGTTGGTGATAACGGTGTTTATAACGAAAACACTGAGCGCTTTGCTGGGCAGCACGTTTATAAAGTCGATGAGCCTATTATTGAAGTGTTAAAAGAGCATCAGCGTTTATTAGCGGTAGAAAAAATACGCCATAGCTATCCGCATTGCTGGCGTACCAAAACACCATTAATTTACCGCG
>JABIQF010000283.1 GCA_018668095.1 Cellvibrionales bacterium | reverse complement strand
TTTCCTCGCAGCACAATAAATTTATACCATTAGCCGTTAGCGTAAGTGCAGGCTGTTCAAGCGTCTGGCACACCTACAGTTGTTGCTCAAATTAATAGCTGGCCATTGGCAGTTCATTGGCAGAGTCTTGGCCGGTTGAGAATATTGATGTACTTATCGAAGCCTAGTAGTTAGTGGTATTAGGTGGCCAAGCGCTGGCTGAGATTGTTTTTGGAGAGGTAGATCTCAGCAGTAAACTACTGATTAAAATTCCATGCCGTGCGGCCTTCTCTAGGCTATTTGTAATCACAAACCATCCACTTATGTTCGACCTTACGCTGATGCGCCGACTAAAAGTCTATTTGAGTTTGCTGATGGTTTGATTTACATGCAATTCTCGTATAGTAAGCCGGCATTATCAGCTTCGCGAATCATTGAAAATAAATCTGATTGCTTGTCTGTCATTGTGTCGAATAGCGGAGTTCGTGCGCGAGATAAAATTGTTCAGCTTTATATACCCGTCATTTTTTTCACGAGTAACGCGACCAGAAAAGAGTTGAAAGGAAAAGGTTTAAGTGTATTCACTTAGATACCATGCAAGGCTATAAAATCTCGTTAGATATTGCTTCTGATACCTTAGCTTATTATTATCTGGATATAAATTGGCGAGTGGGAGCTTGGTGCTTTTACATTGATGATTATTTCATTGTCGCGCAAGGGTGACCTTAAGAAGGTCACCCTTACAGTTTAGCCTTGTTATCGTTTAGGCATCTCTTTTAATGATAGAGAGCCACTTTTATTCTTGTCGAGCCAGCGAAAATTTCCTTTGATTCCTTTTGATATTTCTTCACTGCTGAGTTCGCCATTCTCATCTTTATCCCATCTCTGGAATTTTTTTCTCAGCGCACTTTTTCTAGCCATTTTCATGTTGTCTGATCTTTTGACGAATTCTTTTTTTGACCAGGCGCCATCAAGATCAAGATCGAGTGCTGCGTATTGTGTTATGCGTAGCTGACTAAACTCTTCGAGGGTAAGTGTTTTACTATTGTCTGCGTCATAGTCACGCCAATTAATAGAGGCCTCATTAGCTGACACCAATGCCGAAGCTAATAAAATGGGTACTATAGTGAGATGTATAATTGTTTTTTTCATTATTTATTCTTCCATTCCAAGTGTATGTAAGTTGTTAGTGTTGAAGTTACTGATTGCCTTTTCTTAATCTTTGACCATCGGGATGGAAAAAGTTTGTTAAGTCTTTTTCATTCCCTACTCTCAGCCAAGCGTTTGGAAATTCCGCAGCTTTTGATCGTTCAATTTGGCGGAACACCGAGCCAGCGCTGAATTTTTTTGTATAAGGTACAGCATGTTCGCCGTTGTTTCCTAGTCGAGCGAATAAGTCATTTCTTAATTTTACTTTTACCCTTAAATATTTGGGGTCGTCAATGAGGTTGTGCATTTCTTTAGGATCATTTTTGATGTCGTACAATTCATCAGTATCCCAAATGCCATGGTATTGGATTAATTTAAAATTATCTGAGCGAACAGCAAAGGTAGTAGGGGTTTGTGGAAAGTTAAATTCCCAATAGTATTCATAGAGTAAGGTTTCGCGCCAGTTAGCTACTTTTTTTCCTTCAGCCAATGGCAATAAGCTATCACCGGCAAATTGAGGTGGTTTTTCTTTGATGCCAGCAATGTCCAGAATCGTAGGCGCAATATCAATATTGGCGGCCATTTCTTCAACGACATAGCCTTGCTTTGCGCCAGGGATAGAGGCAATTAATGGAACGCGCATAGATTCTTCATAAGCGTTACGTTTATCTATTAAGCCATGCTCGCCAAATAAGAAGCCATTGTCTCCCATTAAAATAACGGCGGTATTTTCATCAAGGCCGTTTGCTTTCAGCCAAGCGGTAATTCTGCCTAGGCTATCGTCAACAGCCGACAGTGCGCGGTGATATTGACGCTTGTATTCTTGAACATCTAATTCACTGTGATAAGGGAAATCAACACCGTGCCAACTATTACGTTGGTTCTTAACCCACATAGGTTTGCCTTTATAGTTTTCTGGGGTATCGGCTTGACTATCGGGTATAGCAATATTGGCTTCGCTGTATTGTGTTTTATGTCGTTCAGCAGGTGTGAAATCAGCATGCACGGCTTTGTGAGATAGGTAGATAAAAAACGGTTTGTTTGTGTCGCGTTCTTTTTCTAGCCACGACAAGGTGTAATCTGTCAGTTCGTCGGTAATGTAACCCTTTTGATTAACATGCTTGCCATTAATATTAAAACGGCTCACCTTGCCGTTACGCTTTCGCTTAGGATAGTAATCACCTTGGCCGGCAAAGCTTAGCCAGTAATTAAATCCGGGTTGCGGATCATCATGATGGCCGCCCATATGCCATTTGCCAAAAAACGCAGTTTCATACCCTGCTTCTTGTAAATAGCTAGGAAAATAAATAGTGCCTTCTTTGGCGGGTTTGTTGTTATCAACCACGCCATGATTATGCATGTATTGACCCGTTAATATTGATGCGCGACTGGGTGAGCAAAGGGCTGTGGTGACAAAGGCGTTTTTAAAATGCACACCGTTTTGCGCTAGTTCATCCATGTTTGGCGTGTCGATGACTGGATTCATGAAACCTAATTCATCAAAGCGTTGATCATCCGTCAAAATGTAAATGACATTTCTGGGTTTCACGGTATCGGTGTTCTTTGTCGCATTGGCGTCAAGACTAATACCGATCAATATCAAAAAGGCGGTCGCAATAGGGGGCCATATTGGGTGGATAGGTGGTAATTTGGGCATTTCGAAATCCTTATTATTTTAGCAAGCTACTTTTTATCGCAGAAGTTAATTGTCAGCATACTTACAGATCATATTAACTAATGGTTAAAGGTCATGATATTAGAGGATGACTGCGCTGTCAATTTGTAACTTTAGTCGTGTTTGAGATGCTAGCTCATTGATCTTATTCGTTTTTAAAGGATTTTGGTCGGAGAGGGAGGTTTTGTTAAAAACAGATGAGAATAGCCAGTGACAGCTATTCTCATCGATGAGATAAAGATTACTCTTAGTCTTCTTTTGTTTCTTCTGCTGGAGCTTCTTCCGCGGCAGGTGCTTCTTCAACTGGCGCTTCTACAGGAGCTGCGACGCTCAACTTAATTAATGATTCCGCTACTAAAACAGTGACTTTGTCATCGCCGTTAAGCCATTTGCCATTCGCACTCTTTACTGCATAACGATTATTTCGTTTTTGGTAAATAGTATACTCGGCAGTTTTCTTAATCGATTTCATGTTGCCTTTCTCCGTTGTGTAATAAAAAAATAAAGGTGTTTTTAAGTGCTTTTCTGCACATCACCAAGGTTGCTATTAACGACCTTGAGTAATTCTTTGAATAATTTAGGGTTGCCGCAAACAACATTGCCGGTTTTTAAAGAAGTATCACCGCCTTTAAAGTCGGCAGTGAGGCCGCCAGCTTCTTGAATAAGTAATAAACCACCTGCCACATCCCAAGGGCGTAAGCCGTATTCCCAAAAGGCATCTAAGCGCCCGGCGGCAACATAAGCTAAATCAAGTGCGGCTGAACCACCACGGCGAATACCTGAGCCATTAGCGGCAAAGTGTTCGAGGCAATTCATATAGTCTTTAATAAAGGCTTGTTGGCTGCTGCGATAAGGAATGCCTGTGCCAATTAATGCGCCGTCAAAGGTATGGCGATCGCTAACACGTAAGCGAACACCGTTAAGGCTGGCGCCTCGACCACGGCTAGCTACAAATTCTTCACGACGAATAGGATCGTAAACCACTGCATGTTCAACACGGCCATTTTGTACGCAGGCAATCGATACACAAAAATGCGGAATGCCTCTAAGGAAATTCGTTGTACCGTCTAATGGATCAATATACCAAGTAGTGTCTGATTTACCTTTGCTGCCTAACTGCAGGCCACTTTCTTCAGCCAAGATGTTATGTTCAGGGTAGGCTTTTTGAAGCTGATAAATAATTTCTTCTTCAGCGGCTTTGTCGACATTGGTAACAAAGTCATTTTTCTCTTTTTCTTCGATCTTAATCAGATCCATTCGCTCAGTGGCACGCGCAATAATGTCGCCAGCTTTGCGAGCGGCGCGAAGAGCGATTGTAATGGTTGGCTCCACGTGGATACCTCAATGTCAGGGTTATGAAAATAATAAAATTGATTGCAGCTTCAGTTAAAGCTCAAGTTGATAGCATCTTCTGATGCGGGCTTTTAAGGCCTATATAATCAACTCTGCAAAAATAGGGCGGCGAGTATATCAGAGAGGTTGAGGCCTCACTGCCATTATTTGCCGTAATTTTGGTATTCGGTGGCGACTTTGGTAGAATCCGCGCCCGATTTACGAGAATTCACAATATTCGCGCGTTATTCTTTATGATTTGACGCATGGCTGTTCTAAAGAAAGATGATAGAGAGACGATTTTGACTGACGATACACTGGTGACAGATTCTAACGATAATGCTGCGGTTTCAACTAAAGTTGCTGCGGTTCGCGATGTTCGCATGGTTTTGGTTAACCCTTCGCACCCCGGCAATATTGGTGGGGCTGCTCGTGCAATGAAAACGATGGCGGTTAATCAGCTGGTATTAGTGAGTCCGCGTAATTACCCCGATCCGAGAGCGGTATGGCGAGCGGCAGGTGCGCGTGACCTTTTAGAGTCGGCCATTATTGTTGAAACGCTTGATGATGCATTGGCCGATTGTGATTTGATTGTCGGTACTTCAGCGCGTGATCGCCGTATTCCTTGGCCATTAGTTGATGCGCATGAGTGCGCCAAAAAAATCTATGAAGAGCCGCAAAGCTCCAAAATTGCTATTTTGTTTGGCCGAGAAGATCGCGGGCTTAAAAATGAAGAGCTCAATCGCTGCCATTTACATGTCCATGTGCCAACGAGTGATGCCTATAGTTCTCTTAATTTAGCTATGGCGGTGCAGATTCTTAGCTACGAATTACGCATGCGTTCACTGCAGGTTGATGATAGCCAGCCGAATCCTGTTGTTGATACCACCGATCAGTGGGATGAGCCCTTCGCGAGTGGCGCCGATGTTGAGCGTTTTCATGAGCATTTAGCGCAAACGTTAGTCGATATTGACTTTTTTGACCCCGATCAGCCAAAGCAGCTATTAACGCGGTTGAGAAGGCTGTTTGTCCGTGTAAGGTTGGACAGAATGGAAATCAATATCCTGCGTGGTATTTTGAGTACGGTGCAAGAAAAGGTCAAAAGAAACAAGTAGATAGCTAATCTCTATCGAGAATTGAGCGGTAAAGATCTTCAGGCCCGTCTAAGGTGGCAATATCTGACTAAATTAGTGGGTTATATACTTGACTACTTTACTCAGGCTTTAGATAATGGCGCTATTCCGCGATCATTTTTAGATTTTTGCTTCTCAACCGCTGTCAGCGTGTTGTCGATCCTGCAAAGCCTCTTGAGACTACCGCTATGCGATTAACTACAAAAGGGCGTTACGCCGTCACCGCTATGTTGGATTTAGCGCTGCATTCGACCGCCGGCCCAGTCAGTCTGGCCGAAATTGCTGGTCGTCAAGAATTGTCGCTGTCTTATCTTGAGCAGTTGTTTGTTAAGTTGCGACGCAAAGAGTTAGTGGTTAGTTCGCGTGGTCCGGGCGGTGGTTATAGTTTGAATCTTCCGACGGCTGAAATCTGCGTTGCCGATATTATTGATGCAGTTGATGAGCGTGTTGATGCGACTAGCTGTTCAGGTAAAAGCGATTGCCAAGAAGGCAATACCTGTTTGACGCATCATTTATGGAATGATCTTACACAGCAAATTCATGGTTTTCTTACCGGTATTTCATTGGCCGATTTAGTGAACCGAAAAGAGATAAAACGAGTATCTCAAAGGCAGGACAATCAATTAGATGCTGCAAATGATTTACAGCAAATACGTATCGCCTCTAGTGATTAACACTACGAGAAGTCATTAGTGATTAGGCGCTTAAATAAGCAATAGTTTTGGAGAACAATATGCAATTACCGATTTATCTTGATTATTCTGCGACAACGCCGGTTGATCCGCGTGTGGCCGAAAAGATGTCGGCATGTTTAACCAACGAAGGCAATTTTGGTAATCCCGCCTCGCGTTCGCACAGTTTTGGTTGGCAAGCAGAAGAAGCGATTGAAACCGGTCGCTCACAAGTGGCTGAATTAATAAATGCTGATCCGCGAGAAATCGTTTGGACATCGGGTGCAACTGAGTCGGATAACCTTGCTGTAAAAGGTGCTGCGCATTTTTATCAGAAAAAAGGTAAGCACATTATTACCTCGTCTATTGAGCATAAAGCTGTGCTAGATACCTGTCGCCAGTTAGAGCGCGAAGGCTATGAAATTACTTATTTAGCGCCCGACGAAAATGGCATTACTCAGCCAGAAGCGGTAGAAGCAGCAATGCGCGAAGATACGGTTCTTGTATCCGTAATGCATGCGAATAATGAAATTGGTGTTGTGAATGACGTAGCTGCGATTGGTGCTATTACTCGCGCACACAAAGTTATTTTTCATGTTGATGGTGCTCAGTCGGTCGGTAAAATTCCGGTTGATGTAGTGGCAATGAAAATCGACTTACTATCAATGTGTGCCCACAAAATGTATGGCCCAAAAGGTATTGGGGCCTTATATGTGTGTCGTAAGCCTCGCGTGCGTATCGAAGCGCAGATTCATGGCGGTGGTCATGAGCGCGGAATGCGTTCAGGTACATTACCAACGCATCAAATTGTTGGCTTCGGTGAAGCTGCACGCGTCGCTCAAGAAGGTATGGAAGAAGAGAATAAGCGTTTAATTACTTTGCGTCAGCGTCTATGGGACGGTGTTTGTGATATGGAAGAGGTTTATTTAAACGGTCATCCTGAGCAGCGTTTACCTGGTGCTTTAAATGTGAGCTTTAACTTTGTTGAAGGCGAATCATTAATTATGGCGTTAAAAGATCTCGCCATATCATCGGGTTCAGCCTGTACTTCGTCTAGCCTTGAGCCTTCTTATGTACTTCGTGCATTAGGTCGAAGTGATGAGCTAGCGCACAGTTCATTGCGCTTCTCGGTAGGCCGTTTTACTACAGAAGAAGATATAGATTACGCCATAGTGCAAGTGAGAGCGGCGGTTGAAAAACTTCGCGATCTATCGCCGCTATGGGATATGTACAAAGATGGTATCGATTTGAACTCGGTCCAATGGGCTGCGCACTAAAGCGCCGCGTTAGATAATACGACAGAATATTATAGAGGTAATTAAAAATGGCATACGGCGAAAAAGTGTTAGATCACTACGAAAATCCACGCAATGTCGGCAAGATGGATGCTGATGATGTATCCGTTGGTACAGGCATGGTTGGTGCGCCAGCTTGTGGTGATGTTATGCGTTTACAAATCAAAATTGATGATAATGGCGTTATCGAAGATGCCAAGTTTAAAACTTATGGCTGTGGTTCAGCTATTGCCTCTAGCTCACTATTAACTGAGTGGGTAAAGGGCAAGACATTAGATGAAGCATCGCAAATTAAGAACTCTGATATTGCTGAAGAATTAGCTTTACCGCCGGTTAAAATTCATTGTTCAGTATTAGCTGAAGATGCAATTAAAGCTGCTATTGATGACTTAAAAGCTAAGTCTGATAACGCAGTTGCTAGCTAAGGAACGCTTTGCATGGCCATTACGATGACAGAAAAAGCCGCTGCGCATGTGCGTCAGCAATTAGACCAGCGCGGTGCTGGTCTTGGTATTCGCGTCGGTGTTAAAACCACTGGCTGTTCGGGTATGGCTTATGTATTAGAGTTTGTCGACGAAGCCGATAACGATGATGCCGTATTTGAAAATCATGGTGTTAGCTTGATTGTTGATCCAAAGAGTTTGGTCTACATAGATGGCACTGTTATGGATTTTGTCAAAGAAGGTTTAAACGAAGGGTTTGAATTTAAAAATCCTAACATTGCAGGCGAGTGCGGTTGCGGCGAAAGTTTTACCGTTTAACGTGAGCGTATATTTAAATAAGGTTTGCCGTTAATACCGTGAAACTCGAACACAATTTTTTTACCCTCATGGGACAGGCGCAGCAGTTTACTGTTGATCGTGCTGCCCTCAAAAAACGCTTTCGCACTTTACAGCGTGAATACCATCCCGATCGCTTTGCGGCTAAAACGCCTCAAGAGCAGCGTCTAGCGGTACAGTTTTCTGCCCATCTGAATACCGCTTTTGCAACCTTAGATAATCCCGTTAAGCGCGCTACGCATATGCTTGAATTATCAGGCGTCACGATTGACCATCAGAACAGCACCATTAAAGATCCCGTTTTTTTAATGCAGCAAATGGAAACGCGAGAAGCCTTTGATGATGCGCGAGCCGATAATGATCTGCCCGCATTAGAATCATTATTTAATCAGGTCAATACTCAGTTTCAAGCATGCCAGCAAGACTTTGCCGCACTGTTTGAGGCATCTCAATTGTCTGCATCTGCTGATGAAAAAAAAGTGCGTGATACGGTGGGTAAAATGCAGTTTTTTGAAAAGCTCAGTGATGAGCTCACCTCACTTATTCGTTCGCTAACCCAATAGGTTTAAAGCCCGTGGCATTACTTCAAATATCCGAACCAGGACAATCACCTGTACCGCATCAGTTTAAGCGCGCTATCGGTATTGATCTTGGTACGACTAACTCTTTAGTTGCCGCGGTGGCGAATAAGGGCGGTGCAGATAACGGTATTGCGAAGGTCATTAACGATACTGAGGGCCGAGCGATATTGCCGTCGGTGGTTAATTATGCGGCTTCGGGCGCTCAGTATGTTGGTTATGAAGCGCAAGCCATTGCAGCCGATGATCCTTTCAATACCTTGGCTTCTTTTAAGCGCTTAATGGGTCGTGGTTTAAATGACGTTAGCGACACATCGCAATTTCAAATTGTTACACCGAATGATGCTTTAACAGATACTGCGGATAAAAATGATGTTATTCGTATTGCGACTGCTGCAGGCGAAGTGACTGCCACGCAAGCTTCGGCCGAAATTTTAAAATGTCTAACGGCGCGAGCCGCCGATGCCTTAGGTGGTGCTATTGAGGGTGCGGTGATTACCGTACCCGCTTATTTTGATGATGCACAACGTCAGGCGACAAAAGATGCAGCTACTATAGCTGGTTTGAACGTATTGCGTTTAATCAATGAGCCCACGGCTGCTGCTGTCGCTTATGGTTTAGATAAAGCGGATGACCGTTATATCGTGGTTTATGATTTAGGCGGTGGTACATTTGATGTATCCATTTTGCAGCTTAGCGAAGGTGTTTTTGAGGTATTGTCTACCGGTGGTAACTCTGCATTGGGTGGTGATGATTTTGATTTAGCCATTGTTCAGTGGGCTTTATCGCAAGCCAATATTTCGGCAGAGCAACTATCTGCTCAGGAATATCGTCGTTTATTAATCGATGCTAGGGCTGCTAAAGAATCGTTGACTGATAACGATTCAGTAACGGTATCGATACAGTCTTCATCGGTGACTTGGGCGGGTGAGCTCACTAAGGTTGGTTTCGACGCATTAATTGATGCCTTAGTGACAGCAACAATAGCAGCCTGTAAGGCCAGTTTAAATGATGCCGACTTAACTGCCGGTGAGATTGCTGATGTCGTTTTAGTGGGCGGTTCTACACGCGTGCCATTGGTACGTGAGCAAGTGACAGCGTTGTTTCAGCAGGCGCCAAAAACCGATGTTGATCCTGATCAAGTGGTTGCTTTAGGTGCTGCAATTCAGGCCAATAGTTTAATAGGCAATAGCCGCGACAGTGATTTACTGTTATTGGATGTTATTCCTTTGTCACTGGGAATTGAAACGATGGGAGGCTTGGTTGAGAAAATTATTCATCGCAATACCTCTATTCCTTCAACCCGAGCGCAAGAGTTTACGACTTATAAAGATGGTCAAACGGCTTTGGCAGTTCATGTTGTCCAGGGCGAGCGTGATTTAGTCAGTGATTGTCGATCATTAGCGCGTTTTGAATTGCGCGGTATACCGCCAATGGTTGCCGGTGCAGCGCGTATTGAAGTTGTCTTTAATGTTGATGCCGATGGTATTCTTGATGTCAGTGCCAAAGAAACAATTACTGGTGTCAGCGCTCATGTTCAGGTCAAGCCTTCTTATGGTTTGGAAGAGTCAGAAATAGCGCAGATGCTAAAAGCGTCCTATTCGCATGCCAGTGAAGACCGAGATGCACGAATGCTTGCCGAGCAACGAGTTGAAGCCGAAGGTTTAGTTGATGCTGTTAATATGGCTTTAGCGCAAGACGGCCATTTGCTGAATGATGTTGAGCGTGCAGATATTGATGCTGCGATTGCAGCAGTGTTAGCGATTGTAGGGCAGAGTGATACGCAAGCGATTAGTGATGCCGTTGCCGCATTAGGTCGTGTGACGGACACCTTTGCCACGCGTAGAATGGACCAAAGTGTTCGTGCAGCCTTGCAAGGAAAGAACATTGAGGATGTTGCGGATGGATCGCTGTGATAATGTTCATATATTGAATGTATTTGAATGCGAAATTGGTTTTAACCTTATTTAATTTTATTGGAGCTCGTCTTATATGCCGCAAATAATTGTTTTACCTCATGCGGAAATTGCCCCCGAAGGCGCATCAGTAGAAGCGAAAAAAGGGGAGACCGTTTGTGACGCATTATTGCGTAATCATATTGATATTGATCATGCTTGCGAAAAGTCTTGTGCTTGTACTACTTGTCATATTGTTGTTCGTGAAGGTTTTGAATCGCTTTCAGAAGCCGATGAGTTAGAAGAAGATTATCTTGATAAGGCCTGGGGCTTAGAGCCTGAAAGTCGTTTAAGTTGTCAGGCTTTTGTTGCCGATGCCGACTTGGTGGTTGAGATACCTAAGTACACGATTAATCATGCCCGTGAATAAATCTAAATATTTTTGATGCAGTCAACTTAAGTTTATCGTCAAAAACAGTTTAGAGAACAGTTTAGAGAACCGCTTAGAGAGAAAAGCCATGCGTTGGACCGATGTAAATGATATTGCTATTGAGCTTTATGATGCTCACCCTGATGTTGATCCGCAATACGTCAATTTTGTTGATTTGCGTAATTGGGTGTTGGCCTTGGAAGGCTTTGAAGACGATGCCGATCGCTGTGGTGAAAAAATTCTTGAAGGTATTCAAATGGCTTGGATAGAAGAGGCTTCTTAATAAGCCGTTTTTGCTGCTCACATACCGGTTTTTTAAAAGGCTCTGAGGGTTATTCTCAGAGCCTTTTTTACTTTAAAACAGCGTTACTACGGTATATATTTACTGATTGAAACAAGAGTTGACAAAAAGGCAACATGGACCTATATTGCTTATGCGGGTTGCCAAAAAGGAAACCGAATTAAAGCGGGATTGAACTTGAAAGGGAATTGAACTTAAAAGGGAATTAAATTAAAGGAAGCGCTGTGCACGTGATATCGAGAAAGCCATTTAGAGATGCAGCCGAGAAATATCCCAATGATGCTATTGCGATTGAGCGAAGCTATCAGGTTTTAAAGCGGGGCGATTTTAAAACCCCAGCAGGCTTAAGGCGCGTTTTTCCATCGTTGGATAACTTTAAGTATAAAGATAGATGGTGGGTGATTGATATTGGTGGCAACAACTTACGCTTGCTGGCTTTTATTGAATTTAAAGATAGTCGCCTTTTTGTGAAGCATATTGTTAATCATTCCGAGTACGATAAATTATGTAAGCGCTATGTTAAGGAGTCCAGATAAGATGGGATTTACAGCAGTCAAAGAAAAAGCACGAGCGCTTTTTGATGAGGCGTCTTTTATCAGTCATATCAATAATAATGCGGAGTATCAGCAAGCGATAGTATTAATGAATGAGCTCATTGATGATTATGATAATCAAAAAGCATTAATCGAAGTGCTGTCTGTTTCCATTGAGCAATGGGAAAGCACGGCACCTGAATTCGCATCATTCAATAAGCGTATTGCCAAGCTTGATAGTGATCTAACTCTGTTGAAAGTGCTGATGGAGCAGTATGGTTTAGGTGTTTCTGATCTACCAGAAGTTGGCAGCAAGTCGCTAATATCTAGGATTTTAAGTGGTGAGCGAAGCCTAACAAAAAAACATATTCAAACATTAAGTCAGCGTTTTGGCATTAGCCCTGCATTATTTTTTGGCTAGCCTTCCTAGTCGCTAGGCTAATGGTAAACGGATAAAATAAATACAAAAGACATTCACCCAAAAACAGCCATAAGAATCAATTGAAATAAGAGTATTATATTTTGCGTAAACTTCTCGGTTATATTTTGTTAGCCATTTCCTGCTTGGCATGGCTAACAGTCCCCATTATTCCTTTTTTATCTTTGTCAGCGGTAGAAAAAGCTAGCTGGGTAGGCGGTATTATTATTTTTGCTGAAATAGCATGGTGGTTAGCGATGCCCTTGCTGGGTAAAGAGATAATCGCTTGGTGTAAAAGTGCTTGGCAGTGGAGTAAGCGCGCTCTTGGCTTCCGTTCTGATGAAGCTCTCGCTGACAATGCCCCTGAAACGGTTGCGGTAAAAGCCGCTAAAGAATAAGTCTATATTGTGTCTTTGTTTGGCTGGCTGCATAATGCCAGCTACGTTAAAATCCTTGTCTACTGTCCAGCTTTACCATCACTAATAGGATAATCCTTATGTCATTGGTTCCTCGAGCCGCCGCATTTACCTCTGCACGCAAGCGTCACGCCGTTAAGGTTGGTGATGTTATTGTTGGCGGTGACTCGCCTGTGGTCGTGCAATCGATGACAAATACCGACACTGCAGATATTGATGGTACTGCGCAGCAAATTATTGAGCTGGCAGAAGCGGGTTCGGAGTTGGTACGTATTACGGTTAACAATGATGAATCAGCCGCCGCCGTTCCGTTTATTAAAGAGCGTCTGCAAATAAGAAATATATCCGTGCCGCTAGTCGGTGACTTTCATTTTAACGGCCATAAATTGCTTTCTGATAACCCTGCCTGTGCCGAAGCGTTAGATAAGTACCGTATTAACCCTGGCAATGTGGGTCGCGGTGCAAAAAAAGATGCGCAGTTTAGCGAGATGATAGAAATTGCTTGTCGCTATGATAAACCTGTTCGCATAGGCGTTAATTGGGGAAGTCTCGATCAGGCACTGTTGGCTCGCTTGCTAGATGAAAATGCTAAACAGGCAGTGCCTCGTGATTTGACCGCTATTATGCAAGACGCTGTGATTCAGTCAGCGCTTGAAAGTGCTGCGCTGGCAGAAGAAGTTGGTCTTGGTCGCGATAAAATAATTCTTTCTTGTAAGACTAGTCATGTTCAAGATTTGGTTGCCATTTACCGTCGCTTGGCTGCGCAAAGTGATTATGCTTTGCATTTGGGTTTAACTGAAGCGGGTATGGGCTCAAAAGGCATAGTGGCATCAACGGCGGCTTTATCGCTGTTATTACAAGACAATATTGGCGATACCATTCGTATATCTCTCACCCCTGAGCCGGGTGGCAGTCGCAAAAAAGAAGTGCAAGTTGCCCAAGAGATTCTGCAAACCATGGGTTTGCGTGCTTTTACGCCGATGGTTATTGCCTGTCCGGGTTGTGGTCGAACCACCAGTACTTATTTTCAGCAGCTGGCCGAAGATATTCAAAGCTATTTGCGCAATCAAATGCCGGTTTGGCGTGATAAACATCCTGGTGTCGAGAGCATGAGCGTGGCCGTTATGGGCTGTGTTGTGAATGGTCCGGGTGAGAGTAAACATGCCAATATTGGTATAAGCCTGCCCGGTACTGGCGAGAGACCGATAGCGCCGGTGTATATTGATGGTGAGAAGGATGTGACCTTAAAAGGGGATCATATTGCTGAAGAGTTTCAGGCGTTGGTCGAAGACTATGTCGTTAGCCATTATTCGTCATAGGCGATAGGTGGTTAGGCCGCTGAAGGTTTGGCTTTAGCGTTTTACCGCATTTATGCACTTTTCTTTGTAACTTCATGAATTAAATACATTTTTAGTCTCTTGTTTAACGCGTCTTTCAATTGCGATCGTACCGCTTAATCTCTATAATCCGCCGTCTTTACTTATCCTTATAAGCCTAGCTAATAATACTTGCTGTCGGTGAGTGTTGGTTAGTCTTATAACCTTTTGAAATCATTAGTTAAATCGGAGATTCACCCATGGGCGTTGAGCGCACCTTTTCTATTGTTAAACCTGATGCAGTAGCCAAAAATGTTATTGGCGAAATTTACTCACGCTTTGAGAAAGCGGGCTTAAATATTGTTGCTTCTAAGATGTTACATTTAAGCCGCGAAAAAGCCGGTGGTTTTTATGCCGAGCATGAAGGTCGTCCTTTTTATAATGACCTTGTTGATTTTATGACATCAGGTCCAGTCATGGTTCAAGTGTTAGAGGGCGAAAATGCGGTTGCTTTAAACCGTGATTTAATGGGCGCTACTAATCCGAAAGAAGCCGATGCCGGAACGATTCGTGCTGACTTCGCTAATTCAATTGACGCGAATGCGGTTCACGGTTCTGATTCTCCTGAATCAGCAGCACGTGAAATTGCTTACTTTTTTGCAGACGAGGAAATTTGCCCTCGTTAAGTGAATGGTTATTTTTATTCGCTAACGGCAGCATAATGTCATGAGTAACGAAACGGAAAAGCCAAGCGTCACCATCGATCCCAGTAAAGTGAATTTGCTGGGTTTGACGCAAGCTCGCTTAATTGACTATATGGCGTCGTTAGGTGAAAAGCCGTTTCGTGCTAAGCAATTGATGAAGTGGATACATCACTGCGGGGTTGATGATTTTGCAGCGATGACAGACTTGAGCAAGGCGCTGCGTGAAAAACTCAGTCGTCTTGCCGAGATCCGCGCGCCAGAAATTGTTAGCCAAGAAGATTCTGTTGATGGCACTCGTAAATGGGTGCTACGTGTTCATAATGGCGGTTGTATCGAAACCGTTTATATCCCCGAAAAAGGCCGCGGCACTTTATGTGTTTCTTCGCAGGTCGGTTGCAGTTTAGATTGCAGTTTTTGCTCAACTGGCAAACAAGGTTTTCAAAATGATTTAACGGCAGCCGAAATTATTGGTCAAGTGTGGCTAGCGGTTAAATCTTTTAATGGTTTTGAAGCACAACAAAAGCGTGCGGTTAAGGCTGCACTCGTTAACGAAGACGGTATCGAACGCCGCGTCACTAATGTCGTGATGATGGGCATGGGTGAACCGTTAATGAACTTCGATAATGTTGTCGACTCTATGTCATTGATGATGGACGACCTTGCTTTTGGTTTGTCTAAGCGTCGCGTTACTTTGAGTACTTCGGGTGTTGTTCCCATGCTCGATAAACTAGGGGAGGTGAGTGATTGTTCGTTAGCGATTTCACTGCATGCACCCAATGATGAGTTGCGCAGCCAGTTAGTGCCAATTAATAAGAAATACCCTATTGCGATGCTATTGGATTCAAGCCTGCGTTATATCAATGGTTTGTCTGATAATAAGCGCGTAATTACAATTGAGTATACACTGATAGATAAGGTCAACGATTCACAGCCATTAGCGCATGAGTTGGTTGAATTGTTAAAAGATGTTCCTTGTAAAATTAATTTGATTCCCTTTAACCCGTTTCCGCTATCCGATTATCAGCGGCCGAGTAATAATCGAATTAAAGCGTTTCAACGCATTCTAAATGAGGCAGGTTTTATCGCTCCTATTCGCACCACGCGAGGTGATGATATCGATGCTGC
>JABIQF010000280.1 GCA_018668095.1 Cellvibrionales bacterium | reverse complement strand
TTGCTTTTTTTCCCTTTTTTTCTTTTTTGAGCGGCATGCGGAGCTCAACAGTAAAAATCGGCCGTTAGGCACGGGTTTTACATGTTTTAAAATAAAAAGAAGTCTACTGAACTTGTTCGTTGTAGCCTCATTGTGTTTTGAAAAGTCTGCGGCAACACAGTGATATTGGCTGGAGGAAAGCTTAAATTTTGACGAACAATTAGGTCGAGTGAAAATGATTCTAGTATGCGCTGCCAAGGTGTACTGGATAAGACTATCCCAAAGCGAATAGGTTATCTCGAGATCAAACTTCGCTAGTTTGCGGCATTTTTGGTTACTTTTTTTGCTGTAGCAAAAAGTGACTGGCATGTCGGGCCACTCCCGACGGTCTTGATTGAAAACTCAAAAAAAAAACTAAAAAACCAGAATATAAAAACACTATCATATAAATCTTAAAGTTCTAAATTCTATCTGTCGGGCCGTCCCCGACGACCTTTTTTAATCTATAGATCAGCTTACTCAGTGGCTCTCTCGGTCGACCCAGTTCTGAAACTTTAAACCATCCACCCGAGAAAACTCACGAATATTATCTGTCACCAAAACCGCATCCATAGCAACAGCATGACCAGCAATCAGCGTATCATTATGACCGATTGGCGTACCACGGGATTCAAGTTCTTTTTTAATCTGGGTAGAGCACTCAACAGCCATTTTATCCCAAGCAATAACACTATCCAGTCGCTCTACAAATTCAGACACAATGCCGGCCATCTTTGGACTGGCTTTTTTGTTAACAGCGCCAAAAGTTAGCTCAGCATATGTAATGGAAGATACAACAATAGGGTGCCCGGCTTGTGTTGTTTGTTGTAATTTCTCGAGTAGGTATTCAGGTTTTTTCCGAATTAAAAAGCTGCATGTATTAGTGTCTAGCATAAAGGTTTCTTTAGTCATCAAAATTGACTCGTCCATGTTCTATTACCTCTTCCCTTTCGTTCAAAAAATCCTTATCGGCGGCAGGCGTATTCGCAAAACTCAACCAAGTCTGGCGGAGTGGGGTAAGAATAATGGAGTTACCCTCGCGGCGGATCTCAACTTCTGAGACGCCTTCAAATTCGAGCTCTTTAGGTAGCCTAATTGCTTGGTTGCGACCATTTTTAAATAAGCTTGCAGTTGCCATAATTTTGTCCTCTTTTTGTTGCATGTTTGTAGTATAAAACTGCAGAGGCATATGTCAAGCATATGCTTGACATTTTTGATGAAAGCTAGAGCAAGAAATGAATGACCTTATGGAGCTTTTATTCTGGTTTATGGTGTAAGTTGAAATGAATGCCATTGTTAAAATCACATTAAAATCAATAGTTTGAATTTCATATTCGTTTCTTTAAGCTGGGTGCTCCTAAGCGTTCTGCTTCACTCATATTTTTTTTCTGGCTAAACAGCCCTTTGTCTAAAGCATCATGATGCTTACTGGTTAGGGTAGTTTTTTATTCTAAGATTTTTTTAAAAAAATCAAACCCATATTTTTTTAGGGGCTAACTCTATAAATCTTTAAATTTTTTTTGTTAAGTATTTTTACAATGCTGTATGAGCCCAATAATTTTAAAAAAATTATATTGTTCCATAGAAAACTAAACAAAAAAGTCTAAGCATCTTCTGTTGCTAGTAATCAATACCTATTAACATAGCGTAAAAATTAGCCTCCTTTTTAAGGGGGCGTTTTTATAAACCAAAAAGTTAAAACGGATTTAATTAGGAAACTACCTAGTAATGGATAATGGTGCTAACGATGACGGCTTACTAAAAAGCCAATCATCACTCTCTCAAGATGCCGAACGTGTTTATTGGCAGCTCCGCAAAGTATCTCCCCAATGCCCCAGTGGTATCAGTGCAGAATCCGGATTAAGCGTTGTTAAAACCATTGATGCACTTAATGAACTTTGGCTTTATGGTATCGCCGAATCTATTAGTAATCCGAATGAACCCAGTCAGTTAGTCGATGAATATACGCCAGAATCACCTTGGCGAGTTCGCTATCACGGCAAAAAAGTACGCGCTGAACGTTTACAAATAAATATTCAACAGGCGATGTGCGATGCTTGATTATCTTTGGGTTACTTATCACAGCATCCTTCTTCCGCTCACTATAGGCTTATTGATTTCAGGGAGTCTTTTTTTATTACTTGGGCTGTCGAGTAATAGCCGAAAAATTCCGCTTGAGCGTGTATTAATCCGATCTTCTGGTGTGGTTCCGCTGACGTTTCGTATTTGGTTTATTCCGGCTGTTCTGACTTGTATTACGATAAATGAAGTGCCTTGGTTGCAATCGTTTTTTATGAGTCATTTGCAATTAAATTTAGCTAAGGTCGCTATTCTGGTTGCATTATTTCTTCCTCAAATTGGATGGCTTAAATTGCTCGGCTTTAAATTGCCATTCAATCAAAGCTGGCTAGCGAGCTTGGCGAATATTTTAATCCGCTTGGGGGAGGCTACGGTAGGTTATCCGCAAAAAATTATAGATAGAGAAGTGACTAAGATAAAAACTGAATTCCTACCACCCGATCATGATCTCTGTGTTGCGAAAGCCTATGAGTTTCATCGTGTCGAAGTTGCAAAAGTTTTTAATAAAAAGCCTTATGAAGAGTTTATTAGACTAAAAAATAAGTCGGTAAAAATTGATCATTTAATGCGGTTTTTGGGTTGCGATAAATTTCATTTTTTAATGAAAAAAATTCAAGCTGATCAAGCGATTATTTTACCCACCTGGTATCACAATAGTGATAGAAGAAAAAAGCCAGTATCTAGTCGGCGAGAAAGTGATAGACGTTTAACAAGCGCTCATTGTGATTCGAATCTCCGCGTCGCGGTAAAAGATAGGCGCGAAATTCCACACTGGGGGCGTAGGCGAGCAGATTCACCGTATGCGCACCATTTTGTGCTCCGCAAGAGTCACTAGGTTCTGCAAGGTTATTTACAGAGGCAATATCGCCTTCTCACTATAAACTGAAATTACGTATCCCAAATACAGTAATGCCCACCATCTTAGGTTAAGATAAGCAAAATTAAAAAACGAATACTTAGCTTACCACCGCAATGACAACGAATTTTAAAGAAACAGCAGAACAGCTTAGCGATAATTTAGCCATCGAAGCGCTGAGCATTCCTCTGTTCGCCGAATTCACGCCAAAAATATACCTTGTTCGTTTAGACGCCATACGTTGCGGCACTAACGATCGCATTATGGGTAATAAAATATTCAAACTGCTGCCCAGCATTCAACGCGCCAAAGAAAATAATATTAATCGCATTATCAGTTTTGGTGGTCCTTGGTCTAATCATATCCATGCCTTAGCCGCGGCGGGTGATGCTTATCATTTACAAACCGTCGGTATTATTCGCGGCGAAAGAAAAACTACGTTAACGCCGACATTACAAGATGCTCAACAATTGGGTATGCGTTTGCAGTTTGTTTCACGCAGTGATTATCAGCAGTTACAAATGCCTTCTATGTCGGCGACGATTAATCAACAGTTTGGCGATGGGATGATTGTGCCTGTGGGTGGCAGTAATCTCGATGGCCTGCTAGGCACAACTGAAATGGGTAAGGCAATTGTGCGTCATTTGCCAAAAGACGTAAGCGATATTTGGTTGGCCAGTGCAACAGGTGGAACAGCAGCAGGAATGATTGCAGGAGCTGATGCGGGTATTAATAATTTGAGCAATAATGCTTATAACGGAAACGTCACCGCAGTTAGCGTTTTAAGGCATTGTGAAATGGCGCACGATATTGATGGTCTATTACAACAAATCTTATTGAGCCAAGCAGAGAAAATACGCGAAAAGGGAACTGTATCTCAGCCTTGGCGAGTTTTGAATGGGTACGACTGCGGCGGCTATGCTAGGGTAAATAAAGATCTTTTGGCCTTTCATCAGCAGTTGGAAAAACAGATGCAAGAGCCAGTTGATCAAGTTTATATGGCAAAACTTTTATTTGCACTCTGGACTCAATTACGAGAAGGAAAACTCAATAGTCATAGCGCTATTGCGGTTATTCATTCGGGTGGTCAACAGGGACGAAGAGGGTTAGTGCCATCCATTTGAATTAAATAAGGCTTAAGATGTTATGGCAAGTTATCGTTCTAAGAACAGTCATGGCCGCTATTTTATTACCGATGGATTAATCAATAAATCCATCGATAATCCTATCCCGCTGTTAGGTAATCCTGATACCTTAAATGCTATTAGTATCGATATATTACGCTCTTTTGTGCCATTAAATATTTTATCGGATGATCATCTAAAAACTATTTCACGCAGTAATGAAATGGATTTGGCGGTTCAAGGTCAATGTGTTGCGAATGCAGAAATATTGCGAGATAGCCATTTATTTTTAGTGAGCGGTAGTGTTGATGTCGAATTGGATGATGGTCAGCCATTGCGAATTTGTGGCGGTACCGAAAATAGCCATCTCTCTTTAGGTGATAGTTTTCCTGCGGCGGTAAGTGTCACTGCCGTTGAGGATTGCCAGATATTTTTACTGAATAGAAGTAAGCTGGATGCCATGTTGTGTTGGGATCAAGTGGCTAAAACCTTGGCACTTGATTTTAGTGCGAATAGACATTTCGATGAAGATGCCAGTTGGATGAATACCTTATTACGCTCAAATCTGTTTCATAAAATCCCTCCTTATAATGTTAAATTAATTTTTGATCGCTTTGAGGCCCGAGTCGTTGAGGCGGGAGAGGTGATTGTGCATGAAGGTGAGCAGGGTGATATTTGTTATTTGATTAAAGAGGGCTGCGCACATGTGAGCTGTGAGCATAATGCTGAATCAACGGTGGTTGCTGAATTAACACCTGGCCGTTGTTTTGGTGAAGATGCCTTGCTGAATAAAACAACACGCAATGCAACTGTAACGATGAAAACTAACGGTGTGCTTATGGGGCTGCATAAGCGCGATTTTTTAGCGCTAATGAATGAACCAAAAGTGGCTACGCTCAATATTGAAGAGGCTGTGAAAACGGTGGCTGACGGTGCGCGTTGGTTAGATGTTAGATCGCAGCAAGAATATGAAAATGATCATCGTGCTGATGCCTTTCATTTGCCTATGCATTTAATGAGTTTAAAGTCACGATTGATGGATGCGAATACGCGTTATGTGGCTTACTGTTCTACGGGCCGTCGCGCTTCTACAGTCGCTTATTTGCTTAACCAGCAAGGGTTTAATGTGCAGCCATTAGCGGGGCATTAAATTTACAGGTGTTTCACTGCATTTATATTTCTAATACTTCTATGCCTCTAGTGCTTTAAAAGCGCTTTACATAGTCAGCCAGTTATTGGGCACAATAAAACAAAACTCAGTGTCTATATTCAATTCTTTAATCGCATAAATAACCATCTCAGGCATGCGCGTGGCTATTTCATTGTCCACGCTCATGTTCGCAAGCCGACGTTGATTGCCACTGGCTGTATCAAGCCAATACGGTTTATCGACTAGGTGATAGTCTACTTGATACTTCTCCAATAATGTTTGCCACTCAGATAACAGCAGCCAATGTGCTGACTGATGCTGTGTGTTCAGCTTTTCTGGGGAGCGGCTTGCCTTGGTTAAAGCGCTGGATAATAGATTTTCATCAACCGCTTCTTCTCGACGATAAAATAATCGGCCACCTATATGAAGCTGCTTGTTTAAAGGCTGTTGTGGAGTAGGGCGCGCAACACCTCTGCTGTCTAACTGTGCTAACAATTGTTCGCTGGCGCGGGGATGATCGGCCAAATTCATTTGCTTATTAATGCTGTGTTTCAGCTTTAAATCTAAACGATCGGTTTTTCCTGGTCCTAGCCATGTTTGCCATTGTTCAGTTTCTTGTGAGCAAGCTAAATAATATTTGCTCGCAATTTCTAAGTGCACTAGGCCGTAATCGCTGTGTTCGTAAATTAAATCAAACTCGCCAAGGTCATTGCCGTTATTTCTAGCCTTTAAGTTGGAGGCTATCAACTGAGTTTTATTGTTATGTGTTAAAAAATATTGCCAGAGGCGTTCATGATAGATACCTAGCTTTAAGTGCTTATCACTATGCAGCAGCGCTAGTAATGCGTCTGGTTGCTTATCGAGCTGCTGCAGCCATTGTTGATTCTCTGCTGTGAGTAAAAAAATTGGCGCCTGTTGGTGATCATTACGCTCAAAGCAGGGAGCTTTAGCGATTAAAGGGCTTTCCAAATCGGATTCAGTTGACAGCATGCTGAGCAAAGAGGGGCCAAATACGGCGTTAGCTAGCATTCTGACTGCAGCTGTATTCAGTGTATCTATAAATGCGCTATCGAGGCTGGTTGGTTGAGTGCTTGTTGTCATGGTGTATTGGGGTCAAATTGATCTATTTTAGGTGCGTTCATATTGGCTTAGCAATAAAGACAAAGGTTTAGTATTCGAGCAATTGCCCCTATAATCGCCCCGTTAAGTATTAAGCTCTCAAGCTAGGTATCCGGAGACGTTAAAAGTAGATGATAACCCAATTTCGAAATATAGGCCTGATAGGTCGTGTTGATAGCGAGCCGGTGCGCGAATCTGTGCGTGCATTGGTTGAATTGCTTGAGCGCCGTGATGTGACTGTGGTGTTAGAAGAAGATACTTCACGTGCGCTTACCTTGCCTCATGCATCGGCATCACATAGCTATCAGGTGGCTACACGACAGTTGATCGGTGAAGTCTGCGATATGGTGATTGTGGTGGGCGGTGATGGCAGCTTGCTGGGTGCCGCTAGAGATTTAGCCCGTCATGATGTGCCGGTATTAGGAATTAACCGTGGCAAATTAGGGTTTTTAACCGATATTGCGCCCGATGATATTGAAAGTGGCGTAACCCAAGTGCTTGATGGCCATTATGAGATTGAAAGTCGCTTTTTACTAGAAACGGAATTAAAAAGAGATGGCGCGGTGATTGGCCAATCGGATGCATTTAACGACGTAGTTCTACACAGTGGCCAGGCGCCTAAAATGCTCAGCTTTGAGTTATATATTGAAGGTGAGTTTGTTTATTCGCAACGCTCTGACGGTTTAATTGTTTCTACACCTACTGGTTCAACCGCTTACTCTTTATCGGGTGGCGGTCCCATTATGCATCCACGTCTTAACGCTATTGTATTAGTGCCTATGTTTCCGCATACATTAAGTAGTCGTCCTTTAGTGATTGACGGCAATAGTGAAATTAAAATTATGATTGCGGAGACTAATCCTACTTCGCCGCGTGTGAGTTGTGATGGCCAAGTGAATATTGGTGTACAGCCGGGTGATAGTCTTTATATTCGTAAAAAATCGAGAAAGCTAAAATTAATTCATCCTGAAGGTCATTCATTTTATGAAACCTGTCGCGATAAACTGGGTTGGGGCTCGCATTTTATAGATGATTAAAGTTTTAGAAGCTCCACTGGATATTAATCTCCATGCGTTGTCAGTGTATTGGTGGCAGAAAGAACTTGCTCATAAGATTTCTGAAGAAGCGGGTGTGCAAGTGGTATGGGCAGCAACAGATCAGAATATTGAAGCTATGCGCTCAGACTACCAAGCACTCTGTGATGGCCGCTTACAGTTGGCGTTAGAAAAAAAGCCACAAACATTCTCTATAGCGCCGCTCACTAATATCATTAAAGCGTCTCCCGTTACCTTATCGCTGGTGCTTTTAAGTGTTGTCGGTTTTTTGCTGGTTGAATTTCGCTTTAGCGGCATTGTCGAGCTACTTAAAATACAAAGTATTGATGGTAGCCGTTTGACGCGGGCTCTTAATTTATCATCTCGTATTTCTCCCCAAGAATTTTTAGCGCATGGTCAATATTGGCGTTTAGTAACGCCTATATTTTTGCATTTTGGTTGGGTGCATATTACGTTTAATATGCTGTGGCTCTGGGAGTTGGGCCGAAGAATTGAAACGCAATGCGGTAAGGTACACTTTATTAGCGTGGTATTTTTTGTTGCCGTCACGTCTAATCTTTATCAAGCAGCGAGTACGCCTTATGCCTATTTTGGCGGTATGTCTGGTGTTGTTTATGGTTTGCTGGGTTACTGCGCCGTATTTAATTTTATTGCACCGCATAAAATATTTGCTTTGCCGCGCTCCATTTATGTTGTCATGTTGCTTTCTCTCGCCTTAGGTTGGTCGGGCATATTCGACTTTTTAGCGAGCATGGCAAACACAGCGCATTTAAGTGGGTTGCTTTGGGGGTGTTTTATTGCGCTGCCTAGTGCGCTATTAACGCGTTTCTTTGATCGTCAAGATCATCGTTAATTTACGGATTATATTTTATGAGTGACTCTTCAGATAGCTTTGAGGAAAAAGTTCAGCAGTTATCACCCGATATGTATCGTCGTTTTAAAGCGGCTTTAGAGCAGGGTAAATGGCCTGATGGTCAAAAGGTGAGTGAGGCTCAGCGTGCTACATTAACGCAGGCGATCATTATTTTTGACAATGCCCATTTGCCGCAAGGGCAGCGCATTGGTGAAATGGATGATGAGTGCGCTAGTAAAAAAGATGATGATACTCAGGAAATGACTTGGCAATAACGTTATCTGTTTCTGCCTTATTTATGTCGCTATTTAGATAGCTATTTATATTGCTTTTTATATTACTATTTATGTCAGTATCCATTCAGTTATTTCTTCAATAGGTTTTAATTATTTATGCCCGTATTTAGTGGTGAGTTAAGAAAGATGCAGGCGTCATTGCCTGAGATTGAGAGTGATGCAGTTCGCTATCAAATGGTGTTGGGTGAAAAACGTATTGATTTAAATGATTTTATTGGCGACGATTTAACATTGAATTACAGCGGTGAAATTCATTGTGTTCACTGTGATAGAAGAATGAATAAAAGTTTTAATCAGGGTTATTGCTATCCTTGTTTTACCTCTTTGGCTCAGTGCGACACATGCATTATGAGTCCAGAAAAATGCCACTATGATGCGGGCACATGTCGAGAACCATCGTGGGGTGAATCGTTTTGCTTGCAAGATCACTACGTTTACTTAGCAAATTCATCGGGTTTAAAGGTAGGTATTACACGTGGCACACAAATACCGACACGTTGGATTGATCAAGGCGCTGTGCAGGCATTACCCATTTTTAGAGTACAGCAGCGTCGCTATGCCGGCTTAGTCGAAGTTATTTTTAAGCAGCATATGGCCGATAAAACTAATTGGCGTGCCATGCTTAAAGGGAATCCTGAGCTATTAGACTTGTCACAGGTGGTGAGTGATATTTTGCCTGAAGTGATGCCCGAAATTGAACAGCTGCAAGCGCAATACGGTTTGCAGGCCATACAACTTTGTGATGATGCTAAGCCTGTAGCCATTCATTTTCCTGTCGATGAATTCCCTTTAAAAGTCACATCACTTAATTTTGATAAAACCCCAACAATTGATGGCAAGTTGCTGGGGATAAAAGGACAGTACCTTATTCTTGATACCGGCGTGCTTAATTTACGTAAATTCGGCGGCTATCATATTACTTTATCTGTTTAATACCCTTTTTTTTGGAGAGAAAGCATGACCGATGGTCTTGATGCCGCAGTAACTTCTGATGTTTCTAAAATAACGTATTTAAAAGATTATCAACCGCCAGCATTTTTAATTGAAACGACAGACTTAAGTTTTGATTTGCAGGCCGATAAAACGATTGTTCATTCACGTTTAGCTATTCGTAATAATCCTGATTCAGCATCTAATACGCTGGAGTTAGATGGTGAAGGTTTACAGTTACAGTCTATTGCTATTGATGGCCAGCCTTTAGATGAGAGCGCTTATCAGTTACATGATAGTGGTCTCCGTTTAACAAATTTGCCTAATGCATTTGTGTTAGATATTGAAACTGTTATTGATCCTGCTGAAAATCTCTCGCTCGAAGGCTTGTACTTATCGGATGGTATGTATTGCACGCAATGTGAAGCTGAAGGCTTTCGTCGTATAACTTATTATCTTGATCGCCCCGATGTTATGTCGGTGTTTACCACTAAAATTACAGCCGATGCTAAGGCCTATCCTATTTTGTTATCGAACGGTAACTTAATGGAGAGCGGTGACTGTGAAGATGGTCGTCATTGGGCGTTATGGTCTGACCCCTTTAAAAAGCCAGCTTATTTGTTTGCATTAGTAGCGGGTGATTTGCAATCGGTTGATGACAGCTTTACGACCATGTCGGGTCGAAATGTGGCTTTAAAGATTTATGTCGAAAGCAAAGACTTAGATAAATGTGACCATGCCATGCAGTCGTTAAAGAATTCGATGAAATGGGATGAAGAAGTTTATGGTCGAGAATATGATCTCGATTTATTTATGATTGTTGCCGTAGACTTTTTTAATATGGGCGCAATGGAAAATAAAGGGCTGAATATTTTTAATACTTCCTGCGTATTAGCGAATCCATTAACGCAGTCGGATATGGCTTTTCAACGTGTTGAAGCCGTTGTGGCGCATGAGTATTTTCATAATTGGTCTGGCAATCGTGTGACTTGTCGTGATTGGTTTCAGCTCAGTTTAAAAGAGGGCTTTACGGTATTTCGTGATGCATCTTTTTCTGCCGATATGAATTCGCCAACGGTGAAGCGAGTTGAAGATGTAAGTGTG
>JABIQF010000266.1 GCA_018668095.1 Cellvibrionales bacterium | reverse complement strand
TAACCAATCAACCCATTGCTTAGCAAGGCTGGGCGAATAGAATTCCATACCAATAGTCACGAGCGACGATTTTTTATCTTGCGATACGCTTAACACATCTTCCATAAAGAATTCATAAGCTTCAATATCTGAAGGTTTTGGTTTTAAAGGCGCGCTTACATTACGAACCCATGCCTGAGTGTCGATATCATAAATGTCATTATCAATACTTAACGCATCCGTAGTCGCTTCCCATCCATCAGCTGCCATTAAGGGCACTAACAATTGATGATTATCAATAAAGGTTTTAATAAACCGACGTGATTTTAGAGTCTCTATGGCAACTACCGTTGGGTCTGTAGCGCCTTCAGATAAGTTAATGCCTGCAATACTCGCTAAGCCACCAAACTGTCCTGCTAGTGCCGCTAAACCACCGCCCTGTGATTCTTCTGCGGGTGCGAGTAGTGCTTCTGATCGATAAATATTGGGCAGCATTAAAGCAATAATAACGGAGGCAATAGCAAACACAGAAGTAATAGCGGCTATTTGGATTTTACCTTGCCACAGCGCATTCCATAATTCGCGTAAATCAATTTCATCATCAACCGATTGCTTGTTATTACCTTGTACAAGGTAAACAGGTTGCATAGGTGTTGCGGAGGGAGATGTGTTTTGCGGGTCAGTTGTGTTCACGTATTTTTCCTTAAATCATGGCCTTGCTCTTGCAGGGCCCAGAATGTGAGTTGCTTGTCATCTTAGAAACTTTTTAATACTGCCAGATTTTTTGAATACGACTGAATTTTTCAATTCAGCCGATCTTTTCAATACTTGGCGTCTTTCTAATATTGACAATCTATTCAAAACAACTGTTCTATATAAACGACAGTGGTTATTAAATGGTGGAGCGGTTATGGCTTTGTAAGACCTTTTCTGTATCCTATTATTCGAAAATTGTAATCCTTTTTTCTGAATAAATGAGCGGGGCTTATTTTACCGGTTGATGCTTCTTATCACCAGTCCCAACGTTTGTTATTTATAGCGCTAGTTTGAGTGCTCTAAAAAACGACTCATTATTTATTTTTTAAATTCGTAACGCTTTGTTTTATCAAATTTAAATATGTCATCAATAAAACGATTATTTATATTTAAAAAAAGTAGTTGGTTTAATAAGACGTATAAGCCAAGAAAATTTTAAAAAGTCTGCATGCTTATTACGTTTATTTATTGAACTAAAGCCATTATTATAACGTCCTACCAAATTAATTATCATTTTTAAGTAGGGATTCTTTGGCGAATTATGAATTTATGTTATAAAGCTTTAATGCGAATTCATATTATCTGCTGGGATGCACATTAATGAAACAAGGTTTTATAAAACAGCACCAATCGTTTTTTACGCTCATCCAAGAGCTTGCTGACGCAGCGATTATTGGTCTGTCGTTATCATTAGCCCTTTATATTCAAGGGCTTGAGTGGGTTTACCACTATCATGTAGCCTTCGTTTCTTTTGCCCTCGGTTTTTACGTTATCTCCCGTTACAACGGTCTTTACCAATCTTGGCGTGTACAAGCCTTTAGTGAAGAGGCGCTCGTTGTTGTTAAATCCTTTTTTCTTGTATTCGTTATCTTATTGGTGGGCGGCTTCGTATTGCACATCACCGAAGTTTACTCGCGCTTAGTAGTGGGTATCTGGATGCTGTTGAGTCCCACATTTCTACTTAGCTTTCGATTAGTCGTAAGAATGTACCTTCGGGTAAAACGCTCTTCGGGCCGTAATACACGTAACGTTGCTATTGCTGGTGCAGGCCCATTGGGTATTGCCTTGGCAGATTCTATTGAGCAAAGCCCGTGGATGGGTATTCATGTGTCGGGGTTTTATGATGATAAATTAGAGCCGGGGCCTGTTTATAAAACTGAAAAAGGATTGGATATACCGGTTATCGGCGGGCTTAGCCAGTTAGTGATTGATGCTAAAGACGGTGCCTTTGATAATGTTTATGTCGCATTACCCATGCGTGCAGAAAAACAAATGAAAACCTTAATTCAAGCGCTGTCAGACAGTTCGGCTAGCGTGCATTATGTGCCTGATATTTTCACTTTTAATTTAATGAATTCACGTATGCGTCAAATTGGTGGCATACCCACTATTAGCGTTTACGATACACCGTTCGATGGCTTTGGCCGCTTTATGAAACGGGTTCTCGATTTATTTTTGTCTTTAATTATTTTAGCGATTATCGCCTTGCCCATGCTCATTATTTACTGCGCAATAAAATTAGATTCGCCGGGTCCGGTTATTTTTAAGCAGCGCCGCTATGGTTTAAGTGGCGATACCTTTTGGGTGTGGAAGTTTAGAAGTATGTCATCGCAAGATAATGGTGACCATATTCAGCAAGCCAGTAAAAATGATGCGCGTATTACCCGCTTGGGCAGTTTTTTACGTAAGAGCTCTTTAGATGAGCTGCCACAGTTTATTAATGTCTTGCAGGGTACTATGTCTATTGTAGGCCCGCGCCCGCATGCTGTTGCGCACAATGAGCTTTATCGACATGAGATAGATCAATATATGCTGCGGCATATAGTTAAGCCAGGCATTACGGGTTGGGCACAAATTAATGGCTGGCGGGGCGAAACTGATACGCCCGATAAAATGGAAAAGCGTATTGAG
>JABIQF010000187.1 GCA_018668095.1 Cellvibrionales bacterium | reverse complement strand
TATCAAGGTAAGTCACCTCACTTTATTCGCCAGGGTAGTCATTCACAAGCGCGTCCCCAAGAGCAATTAGTGGAAACAGCACCCGCTAGCATGATTGATCCACAGATTATCAAAGTGGGATTGTCATCGGTGCATTTTCGAGCTGCCTATACCGAGTATTTACAGTGTTTAGAGCAGCTAATGCCGGTGGGATTTGAGCAATTGTCGCGATCTCGGGTGCACTTTGATGCCGATCAATGGCAGTTAACCGCTAAGACTATAGACTGGCTCAATACCATTGTTCGCTATGTTCAGGTCGATACAGAAATAAAGCAGCTATATGTTGATGGTCATACGGATGATTTGAGAGATGGCGCCTATAATTCGCAACTCTCTAAAAAGCGTGCCGAGGCAGTGGCGTCTTATCTTGTCGAGCAAGGGATTCCAGTAGAGCAGGTGACGACCCGTTTTCATGGCGAGCGTTTTCCTGTAGCCAGTAATAAAACGGCTGAAGGGCGATCAACTAACCGCCGTGTCACCATTCGTCTTGATAAACTTGGCGTTGCCATAAGTCAGCGATAGGCCAGTACTCGCGCCTTCTTGAGCATTTTGACCAATTTAGTGCCTGTTTACCCCCTATTTATTCCACCTGAGTACACTATTTTCCTGACTAATTGCTGTCTATTGCTTGCAAGAGTGTCAGCGACGGTCTTTTTTCGATAAACTAGCCGCCGTTTTTCGCTGAGCAGAGTTTTAACCCATTACATGTCAGCGAGCCCTTAAATTTAGCGACAGCTATTTGCTGTGATAACGCCTTGAGTGATAGTGAAAATCTATGAGTGATATTAAAAAAGTAGTACTGGCTTATTCTGGCGGACTGGATACCTCAGTTATCGTCAAATGGTTACAAGAAACCTATAACTGTGAAGTGGTGACATTCACTGCTGATATTGGTCAAGGTGAAGAAGTTGAGCCAGCACGTGCCAAAGCAGAAGCTTTGGGCGTAAAAGAAATTTATATCGATGATATGCGTGAAGAGTATGTTCGCGATTATGTATTTCCCATGTTTCGTGCCAATGCGATTTATGAAGGTGAGTACCTATTAGGCACATCGATTGCGCGCCCCTTAATTGCCAAGCGTATGATTGATATTGCGAATGAAACCGGAGCAGATGCGATTTCGCATGGCGCGACGGGTAAGGGTAATGATCAAGTCCGTTTTGAATTAGGTGCTTATGCATTAAAGCCAGGTGTTCAAGTGATAGCGCCTTGGCGTGAATGGGATTTGAACTCACGCGATAAGTTACTCGAATATTGCGAGACGCATAACATTCCTGTTGAAATGAAGCGCGGTAAAAAATCGCCATTTTCAATGGATGCTAACCTGCTGCACATTTCTTATGAAGGCGGCAACTTAGAAGATCCGTGGTCAGAAGCTGAAGATGATATGTGGCGTTGGTCGGTAGCGCCAGAAGATGCGCCAGATGAAGCGACTTATATGGAGCTGACGTATTTAAAAGGCGACATCATTGAGATTGATGGTGTAGCGAAGACGCCGGCCGAAGTGTTGACGGAATTAAATGAAGTGGGTGGTGCTAACGGTATTGGTCGATTAGATATTGTTGAGAACCGTTATGTGGGTATGAAGTCACGCGGTTGTTATGAAACACCGGGTGGTACCATTATGATGCGTGCGCATAGAGCGATTGAATCGATTACGCTTGACCGTGAAGTGGCGCATTTAAAAGATGAGTTAATGCCGCGTTATGCTTCGTTAGTGTATAACGGTTACTGGTGGTCGCCTGAGCGTAAGATGTTGCAGACGGCGATTGATGAGTCACAGCAATGTGTAAACGGTGTGGTTCGTTTGAAGTTGTATAAGGGTAATGTGATTGTTGTTGGGCGTAAGTCGGATGATAGTTTGTTTGATGAAGCGATTGCGACGTTTGATGATGATGAGGGTGCTTATAATCAGAAGGATGCTGAGGGCTTTATTAAGTTGAATGCGTTACGTATGCGAATTGCTGCTGGTAAGGGTAGAAGTTTTGATTAGTTAGTTTTTTTGTTAAGTGCTTCTTTTGATGGGGTGCTTGAAGGGCTCGAACGGTGAAACGTTTCGGGCCTTTTTTTTTGGTTTTTTTTAGGTCAAGATTAATGTCGTCGGGGAGAGGGAGGTGTTTTTTTTTTTGAGTTTTAAGGTCAAGAGCGTCGGGGTTAATCCTTTTGGTAATCCTTTTGGTAATCCTATTG
>JABIQF010000264.1 GCA_018668095.1 Cellvibrionales bacterium | reverse complement strand
TACCGCGTCCCATATACGCATTGAATAACGTATATAAAAAATCACTGTTCCCATAGGCGCTTTCAGGTAACTGTTCTAATTGCTCAATGCTTTTTTTGTAGCGGCCTAGCTTGTTGAGGATTGATCCTAAAGCAATATGGCCTTGAATATTATCAGGGCTTGTCTGTATTGCATTGCGGGCTTCAATATTTGCTGCGCGAAACTGCCCCTGAGCCAAATAGGCTTTAGATTGCTTAATGTGTCTTGAAACACTTTTCTGGTCTACGGCGCTTTTTTCAGCACAGCCAGAAATACTCAGTAAGCTAATAAGAAGAAGTATGAAATGCTTTCTTAATAAAATACGTCCTGCTTTTATCGGTGTTCTTTTTCTTTCTGGTTTACGGTTAAAGGCTTTTGGATGAATTGTTTTCACATTTCCCTCTACTTAAGTATCTACTTAAATTACGTCTGCTAATGGGCTTCAGTAGTGTTATTACATGCTTTCGGCTGTTGTTATTGCGGTTCTTATATCGTATTTTTTTATTAGGTCATACAATGTGGGGCGTGTAACACCTAATAGTTTTGCGCAGGCTGATATATTGCCGTCGGCAATAGAGAGAGCAGTATTGATGGCATTAATTTCGGCTTTTTGTCGGGCACTGCGTAAATTAATTGATAACACTAATTCATCCGATAAATCCAAATCATCATTATCAATATTCTTACTCTCACTCATAATGACGGCACGCTTAATCTTGTTTTCGAGTTCTCGAATATTACCGGGCCAATCGTAGGCTTCTATGGCACTGGTTGCTGCAGGTGTGAATCCTGAAATGCTTTTATTTTGTTCTCGTCGGTATTTATCGAGCATATAACGAGCGAGTAAAATTTTATCACCCTCGCGATCTCGCAGTGGCGGGATATCAATGACCATTTCACTAATCCGATAATAGAGATCTTCGCGAAAGGTATGGTTTTTCACCATCGTTAACAAATCTTTATTAGTGGCACACAGCACTCTGACATTAACCGGTATTTCTTTACGTCCGCCAACGCGCTCTATGACACGCTCTTGTAAAAAGCGTAATAGCTTTGCCTGTAAAGGCAGTGGCATATCTCCAATTTCATCAAGAAAGAGGGTGCCATTTTCAGCGGTTTCTATTTTTCCTAAGGTTTGTTTGTTCGCGCCTGTAAATGCCCCTTTTTCATAACCGAATAATTCACTTTCCATTAATTGCTCAGGAACAGCGGCACAATTAATGGCGACAAAGGGATGGTTTTTTTGGGCACTTAATTTATGAATCGCTTTCGCGAAAACTTCTTTTCCCGTTCCGCTTTCGCCTAATAAAAGTGTGGTGACTTGTGTCGGCGCAAGCTTTTCTATGGTGCGGCATATTTTTAGCATGCCATGATGGCTGGCAATGACACCGTCGAGTGGCGATGTTTGATCTTCTTGTACCTGACGTAATTGTTCTTCTAGTCTGGCCATCTGAAAAGCACGCTGGACAATAAGGTCAAGCGTGTTGGTATCTAAGGGTTTTTGATAAAAATCATAGGCGCCCATGCTAACAGCGCGAAGCGCATTTTCATGATCGGCGTGGCCAGTGACAACGATGATTTTTAATGATGGATCTATCGCTAAGCTAGCTTGTAAGGTCGCAAAACCCTCTTCAACACCTTCGTCATCGGGTGGTAATCCAAGGTCTTGAAGGATAACAGTGGGCTGGTCTCTGCGCAGTGCTGCTAAGGCTTCGTCACGATTATTAGCAACCGTCACGTTATAACCTTCAAAGTGCCAGCGCAACTGGCTTTGCAAGCCAACGTCATCTTCAACGATCAATAAGGTTTGTTGATCGTTATATTCTGGCCTTACCATGAGGTTATTCATTTTACGTTCCCTTATCCTTATGCACTGCTCGTCTTACTCGTCTTGCTCGTCTTATCTCTTGCTAATCGTTTTGCTTGCTTTACGGTCTATATTTTTGCTTCGACAATGGGTCGTGTTAAGGCTTCACTTATCGCGCTGGTATGAATGGGTAAGGTGATGCAAACCGATGTACCCATATTGATTTCACTGCTGACTCGCAATTTACCGCCCATATTCTGAATAAATTCG
>JABIQF010000270.1 GCA_018668095.1 Cellvibrionales bacterium | reverse complement strand
GCTTGGGCCATACCAATAATGCCGCCGGTTAACATACCCGGCAAAGCCAATGGCAAAACATGATCAAAGATGGTTTGCATCTTTGACGCACCAAGCCCTAGTGCAGCCTCTCTAATAGAAGGCGGAACCGATTTAAGTGCGACACGACTCGAAATAATAATAGTAGGCAGCGTCATAAGCGTTAACACAATACCACCAACTAATGGCACAGACCGCGGCAGACCAAACCAATTTAAGAAAACCGCTAAGCCTAATAAACCGAAAACAATAGAGGGAACGGCAGCAAGATTATTAATATTCACCTCAATAAAATCAGTCCACTTATTCTTAGGTGCAAACTCTTCAAGATAAATAGCCGCAGCTATACCGATAGGAAATGACAAAAGCAGAGCAACGATCAGCGTAAAGAATGAACCCAGCATGGCACCTTTAATACCGGCTTGTTCAGGCTCGCTCGAATCACCTGCAGTAAAGAAAATATTATTGAATTTGCGCTGTAACTCACCGCTATTAACCAGCTCATCAATCAATGCTAGTGTTTTATCACTCACGCGCCGCTCATTTTCGGGACGATTACGATCGATATGCCCTTTGATAACAGAGTCGACATCGTCATCGGCCGGCAACCAAACTGTCACTGTTTGTCCGAGTAAAGAGCGATCTTTCATAAGAAGATTAAGTTGATAGCCAGCACCTGGGCTAACAATTCGGTACAGGCGCTTTTTATCTTTACGTGATGTTAAATCAGGAAAACGTTCACGCAATGATTTTTTTATAACGCCAGTATAATTTGCATAACTCCACTGATCATCATCTAGAGGATTAGTAATCGATAACACCTCAGGATCAAGATCTAAGGACAGCTCAACATAGCTCTGAGTAAACGCACCCCAGCCATTACTGACAATAGTGACCAATAGAAAACACAGCGCAGTGAGGCCGGCTAAAATGGAAGCCAAGCCAAACAGACGAAAACGCTTTTCTTTCGCGTAACGTTTAGCAAGATTTCTATTAACGATGTCGATGGTAGAACGACTCATAAATAAACTCAGTAAAAACAGTTTAAAAAACTAAATTAATCGTATTGCTCTCGGTATCTTCTTACCACATATAAAGCAACAACGTTTAAACAAAGCGTAGTGACAAACAACATTAAGCCAAGCGCAAACGCAGCTAAGGTCTTAGGCGAATCAAACTCTTGGTCGCCGACTAATAAAGTCACTATCTGTACAGTAACTGTGGTCACCGTCTCTAAAGGATTAATGGTTAAGTTGGCCGACAAACCTGCTGCCATAACAACGATCATCGTCTCACCAATAGCACGAGAAACAGCCAGCAATATAGCGCCAACAATACCGGGTAAAGCAGCAGGAATAATAACCCGACGAATCGTCTCTGACTGCGTAGCACCTAAACCAAAAGAGCCGTCTCGAAGCGATTGCGGCACTGCATTTATCACATCATCTGAAAGCGATGAAACAAAAGGAATAATCATAACGCCCATCACTAAACCAGCAGCAAGCGCGCTTTCTGATGACACACTTAGACCTAAGGCCTCGCCAAAATCTCGAAGCATAGGAGCAACAGTAATGGCCGCGAAAAAACCGTAAACAACGGTTGGCACTCCAGCCAGAACCTCTAATAAAGGTTTGGCAAAGGCGCGAAATTTAGGGCTGGCGTATTCAGACAAGTAAATGGCCGACATTAAGCCTATAGGCACGGCCACTATCATTGCCACTGCAGAAATCAACATGGTTCCGACGAATAATGGCACTGCACCAAACGCACCAGAAGAGCCCACCTGGCCCTCTCTAATTGCTATTTGTGGACTCCACTGTGTGCCAAAGATAAATTCGATAATAGAAACGGTATCAAAAAATCGCATAGCCTCAAATAACACCGAAAACACAATACCAACCGTTGTTAAAACAGCTAAGCTGGCACAGGACATTAAAATAATTCTTACGGTACTTTCGAAACGATTGCGTGCACGGAAGTCAGGCTTTAAACGGAACCAGCCTAGACCAAAACCAATAACCGATATGATTAGCGCTAGGCCTAATTTAAGCTTACCGCTCAACGACTCTAGGAGCTTATAACGCTCAGCTAAAGGCGCTAACTGATCAGCATTAGGCGATAGAGTTTGACCATTTGCAAGGTTAGCAATCTCACTGAATAGAAGTGATTTTTCTGCAGTGGAT
>JABIQF010000224.1 GCA_018668095.1 Cellvibrionales bacterium | reverse complement strand
TTCAAAATATTATTTGGATTGCGCGAAGGCATTTAGGTGAGGGCAATATCGCTCGTTTAGAAAGAAGTGGTTTTTTAACCGAGGTTGAGGCCGTTAATTTGGCTGAGGGTGTCAACTTTTTATGGAAGGTACGTTATGCCTTACATATGCTTTCTCAGCGTCATGAAGACCGTTTGCTCTTTGAATACCAAATAAAAGTTGCCACGCTTTTTGGCTATGCCGATGATGATGCTAGCCTTGCCGTTGAAAAATTTATGCATGAGTATTATCGACGCGTGCTGCTATTAGCCGAGTTAAACGATGTATTGATTCAACATTTTGATCAAGACAGTGTGCGTGCCGGTGAAGAAGAAGAGGTGATTACACTCAACGAGCGTTTTTGTGTGCGTAATGGCTATATTGATGTTGTTGATGAGCAAGTGTTTGTTGATCATCTTTGGGCGTTAATTGAAATTTTTGTATTAATGGCCGAGCATAATTATATTCGAGGCGTACGAGCTTCAACCATGCGTTTAATGCGCACGCATCGTGAGCGTATTGATGATGATTTTAGAAAAGATCCTAAAGTTATTGATTTATTTATGCAGTTAGTGAGATCAAATCGTAATGTGCCGCTGCAGTTTAAGCGTATGCGTAAACACGGTATTTTAAGCAAGTATTTGCCGGCCTTTGGCGACATTATTGGCAAAATGCAGTACGACCTTTTTCATATGTATACGGTCGATATTCATACTTTAGCCGTAGTACAAAATGTCCATCGTTTTGCTCATGAGGGCTCTGAGCAAGACTATGTGCTTGCTGCAAAAATTATTAATGGCCATGTAAAAATTGAATTGTTATATCTGGCTGCTCTGTTCCATGACATTGCTAAAGGCCGTGGCGGTAGTCACTCTGAGCTTGGTGCGGTAGATGCTCGTGAGTTTTGTCAGCTTCATGGTTTAAATGAGCGCGATACAAACTTAATTGCATGGTTAGTTGAAAGTCATTTGGTGATGTCTACCATTTCTCAAAAAATGGATTTGTCTGATCCTGAAACAATAAGAGAGTTTGCTACGGCTGTAGGCAGTCGTTCGCGTCTTGATTATTTATTTGTACTAACGGTTGCCGATATTCAAGGTACTAATCCTGAGTTATGGAACGCTTGGCGGGCATCGCTATTGCGCCAGCTTTATGCAGCAGCCACCCGTGCATTACGTCGTGGTTTAGAAAATCCTGTCGATAAATCTGAAATGATTGATGAAAAGCAGCAGGCGGCATTAGTCATTCTTAACGAAGCAGGTATTGATTCTGCCGATGTTCATACGCAGTGGGCCGATAGGGTAGATGATTACTTTCTTCGTGAGTCCGTTGATGATTTAGTGCTGCATGCTGAGAGTATTTTGGCTCATAAAGGCGGTGATGCGCCTTTAGTGATTATTAAAAAGCCATCGGATATTTTTGAAACGGATGTCACGCAAATTACTATTTACTCGCCTTTAATTGAGAATCGCTTTTCGTTTATTACCTTGGCTTTAGAGCAGTTAAATTTAAGTATTTATGATGCGCGCTTACTGATTGCTGGCGGTGGTCATGTGTTAGATACGTTTTATGTACAAGATGCCGATGACGAAGCGATAGATCATGATTCACCACGCATTGATGATATCAAAGAAAAATTGCTGCAAGTAATGATGAAGTCAAAAGTACGCTGGTTATCAACCGATCGCCGTGCGAGTCGTCGTATAAGAAGTTTTGATTGGCCGTGTTATACAGAGTTTTCAAATGATTCTGCGCCAGGCCTCAGTGTATTAGAGGTGGTTGCGCCAGATCGCCCTGGATTGTTAACCATTATTGGGCAGGTGTTCTTTAAGCATAAGCTGCGTGTGCATAACGCTAAAATATCGACCTTAGGCGAACGAGTTGAAGACGTCTTTTTTATTACTGATCGTCAAGATCAGATGATAGAAGATCCGGAGCTTATTGAAGCGATTCAGCAAGATATTAAAACTGAGCTTGATGAACACAGGCAGCAATAGATATTTATGAACCCTTATTTGAACAAGCTGCATGCCTATCCCTTTACTAAGCTGGCGGCATTGCTGGCCAATGTAGACGTGCAAAGCGACAGAGCTGGTATTGCTATGACCATTGGTGAGCCGCAACATGCACCGCCAAAATCTGTCATAGACGCATTAGTTGCCGAGTTGACAGGGCTAAACAAATACCCGTCAACGCAGGGCAGTTTGCCCTTGCGCGAAAGTATTGCTGCGTGGCTGTGTCGCCGCTATCAATTACCGTTAGATTTGGTTGATCCCGCCACCATGGTGTTACCCGTGGTCGGTTCGCGTGAAGCTTTATTTGCTATTGCTCAAACAGTGGTTGATAGCTCGGTAAGTGCTGAGCCGCCGTTGGTGATTATCCCTTCGCCGTTTTACCAAATTTATGAAGGCGCGGCCATTATGGCCGGTGCCGAGCCGCTGTATTTGCCCTGCGATAACAGCAATGATTATGTGCCCGATTTAGATTCAGTGACCGAAGCGCAGTGGCAGCGCTGCCAGTTAATGTATATTTGTAATCCCTCTAATCCCACTGGCGCAGTTCCCACGCGCGCGTTTTATAAGCGGCTACTTGAGCTGGCCGATCGCTATAACTTTGTTATTGCGAGTGATGAATGTTATTCAGAAATTTACTTTGATGAGTTATCACCGCCGCCGGGTTTGTTAGAGGTATGTCATGAAACAGGGCGAGATGATTTTTCACGCTGCCTAGTTTTTAACAGTTTATCTAAGCGCTCCAATTTGGCCGGCATGCGCTCGGGGTTTGTGGCTGGATGTCAGGCTACGATTAAAGCTTTTATGCTGTACCGCACTTACCATGGCTCAGCCATGCCTAATCATCATCAGGCCGCGAGTATTGTGGCGTGGAATGATGAATCACACGTACAGCATAATCGCGTGCTTTATCGTGAAAAAATGCAGGCCGTAGTGCCTTTATTGCAGCAAGTTATGTCAGTAGAGATTCCCGCTGCAGGGTTTTGTTTATGGGCAAAGTTGCCCATCGATGATGAGCTATTGGCGCAAACGCTGTATCGCGAACAGCATGTGAAAGTGTTGCCGGGTCAGTATTTGTCCAGAACGGTGAATGGTTACAACCCCGGTGCGGGCTATAGTCGTTTAGCCTTAGTGCAGTCTTTAGAGGTCTGTATTGAAGCCGCTGAGCGCATAGTAGCCTGTGTGTCTGAGATGAATAGAGTGGGTTGATTGGCGTCGAATACGCCTAAAAAGACATCAAAAGGCATGAAATACCGTAAAAACGCCCATGCTGGTCATATATGGCACTATTTTATTTCTCATCTGTTGTTGAATAGTGTAAGTTCGCGCTTTAGTGTTAAACCGGTATGAGCTTTAAGCCGTAAGTACAGGTTATTAAAGTGTTTATACCAAAAAATATTTGTTAATTACTTCAGGATAAGTCAACGTTAAATGGCATTAATCGTCCAAAAATACGGCGGTACCTCCGTCGGCACACCCGAACGCATTAAAGCAGTGGCCGATCGTGTTAAGCGATTTGTCGATCGTGGTGATCAAGTCGTGGTGGTTGTATCTGCCATGAGTGGTGAAACCAATCGTTTAGTTGCGTTGTCACAAGCGGTAAGCAGTAATCCACATCCGCGAGAAATGGACGTTTTATTGTCGACAGGTGAGCAAGTCACTATTGCTTTATTAGCACTGGCATTGCAAGAGCAATCATTAGATGCGCGATCATATTTAGGCTCGCAAGTAAAAATATTAACTGATGATGCGCATGCTAAGGCAAGAATAAAAGCGATTGATGGTGAATCGATTTTGAGCGATTTAAATGCTGGTAAAGTGGCTGTAGTCGCTGGTTTCCAAGGTGTTGATGTTAATGGCAACATTACTACTTTGGGTCGAGGTGGCTCAGATACAACGGCTGTGGCAGTGGCTGCGGCATTAAACGCCGACGAGTGTCAGATATACACAGACGTCGATGGTGTTTACACCACTGATCCTCGCGTGGTTGACTGCGCACGTCGCTTAGAGCAAATAACCTTTGAAGAAATGCTAGAAATGGCGAGCTTAGGTTCAAAAGTTTTACAAATTCGCGCTGTCGAGTTTGCAGGTAAATATCAAGTGCCTTTAAGGGTGCTATCCAGTTTTGAAGAGGGGCCGGGAACATTGATTTCAATTGATGATAATAAAGATATGGAGGCGCCACTGGTTTCAGGTATCGCTTTTAATCGTGATGAAGCAAGAGTGGTTGTACGTGGCGTGCCTGATACACCGGGTGTTGCTTATAAGATTTTAGGGCCGGTCAGTGATGCCAACGTTGAAGTTGACGTAATAGTACAAAACGTAGCCGCAGACGGCACAACCGATTTAACCTTTACCGTTCATCGTAATGAGCTTGATAAAGCGCAAGTAATTACTGAAGATATTGCCAAGCAATTAAACGCGCGAGAAGTAGCGGTTGATGGTAGTATATGCAAAGTTTCATTGGTGGGTGTAGGAATGAGGTCTCATGCAGGCATCGCCAGCCAAATGTTTAAAACCCTTGCCGATGTGGGAATAAACATTGAATTAATAACAACATCAGAAATTAAAATTTCAGTTGTTATAGAAGAAAAGTATATGGAATTAGCGGTTAGAGCTTTACATACAGCATTTGGTTTAGATGATACCGGTGTTGTTGAGTCAAGCGATAACGGTTAAGTAAGCATGAGCTGTCACAGGGATTAGGTAACCATTCGTAATAAAACTCAAGATGAGCAGCGTTACGAAAATTAAAAGTTAAGTGACAG
>JABIQF010000248.1 GCA_018668095.1 Cellvibrionales bacterium | reverse complement strand
GTTCCTGCGTTTGTCGCTGTTGTTTATTTGTTGAAAAGGATTAGGTAGCCTCCGCCCATTGAAGGATTAATCAATTCGGATCCTAAGTTATCAGTTATACAACAGTTTCGGCCAACTGGCGTCTCACATTCAAGTTTGTCGATGGTAATGTTTACGTACTAAATTATGAGGATTATCACTAATGACTATGCATAATCCACCTCACCCGGGTGAGTTGATTGTTGCAACATACATGGAGCCATTTGGCCTTAGTTGCCGGTTTTTAGCCGGCAAGCTTGATGTCGCAGCATCTACGCTCAATAGGGTGCTTAAATCGCAAAGTGGCATTAGTCCTGAAATGGCGCTTAGGCTTGCTAAATCTCTCGGTAGATCACCTGAAAGTTGGCTAGCAATGCAACACAACTATGATCTTTGGCAGGCAAAGAAGAAAGTCCGTTTAGGTAGAGTTTCTCGCGTTAAGTTAAATGCCGCATAGCTTCATAAGACTGTCAGCTTCCTGATCTATTATCACCTCTTAAATCTAAAAACCTCTATTGCTAAAAAGCGTATAGAGGTTTTTTTATAACCCTAAAAATTCCAATTATTTGTAATTAATACGGCTGAGATTTTTAAGCTGTGGGTTGTCCTAATGAGTCTCCAGCACTAGTATTGTGCTTGATACTAATTAGGTAGCTTTTAAGAGGTAATCAAAAACGATGAAATTATTTGAGGCAGCACTCTCGCATTGTCATAAAGCTGCAGAGTTGATCAATTTGAATGATGATTATTTGGCGATTCTGTCTGAACCTCAAAATGAAATTATCGTCAATTTCCCTGTCCGTATGGATGACGGTGTGCTCAAGGTTTTTACCGGCTACAGAATTCAACATAATAATATTCTTGGCCCTTACAAGGGCGGCCTCCGATTTCACCCCGCGGTTGATCTCGATGAAGTTAAAGCACTAGCTGCATGGATGACATTTAAGAGTGCCTTAGTGGGCATTCCCTTTGGTGGCGCTAAGGGTGGTGTCACGATTAATCCTGCCGATTATTCTTCTGAAGAAATGCGCCGCATTGTGCGCCGTTTTACCCATGCGCTTTCCTATAATATTGGCCCAGATCATGATATTCCAGCGCCCGATGTTGGCACCAACAGCCAAACCATGGATTGGATTATGGATACCTATGCCAATACCAATGCGCCCTCTGCCAGACAATCCGTTAAGGGCATTGTGACCGGTAAGTCGGTTGAATGTGGTGGCAGTAAAAGTCGTGAAGCAGCAACCGGGCAGGGTGTGCTTTATAACTTGCGTCACTGGTGTGGTCAGCATGGTGTCGCCCTCGATACTTTATCGATTGGTATTCAAGGTATGGGTAATGTGGGTGGTCATTTTGCTCGCCTTGCTTATGATGAGGGCTGCAAGATAATAATTGCCGGTGATCATCACGGCACTATTAAAAATCTTAATGGTTTGCCTATACCTGAACTACTCGAATGGATTAAAAAGCATGGCAGCATCGAAGGTTTTGCTGAGGCAGGCATTGCTAATACGGAAAACGCCAAAACAGAATTGGTGGAGGATGAAGCGTTATTCACCACACCCATGGATGTATTTGTTCCTGCTGCGCTTGAAAATCAAATTACCATTGAGCGAGCAAAGAAAATGCATTGTCGCTTAATTATCGAAGCGGCTAATGGACCAACAACGCCAGAGGCCGATCGATACTTTAATGATCAGGGCGTTGAGATTATTCCCGATATATTGGCTAACTCTGGTGGTGTTATTGTTTCCTACTTTGAGTGGCTACAGAATAGATCGGCCCACTATTGGTCGAATGACGATATTCAAGAAAAGCTACGTGATCTTCTTTGGAGTGCCTACGATGAAGTATTGCTCTCACGTAATCGATTAAAGTGTACTAATAGAGAAGCCGCTTATGCTGTGGCGCTCGAGAGATTACGAGAAGTTTATGATCGCAGAGGGATTTTCCCTTAGTTTTTACCGCTTTTTCCTGGTGGATCTAGTCATCAAGCGGTATGTTTTCTAGGTTTCTAGGTTTCTAGGTTTCTAGGTTTCTAGGTTTCTAGGTT
>JABIQF010000277.1 GCA_018668095.1 Cellvibrionales bacterium | reverse complement strand
GTTCTTCACCTTCTTTCTCAGCAATAAAGAAACGGACGTTCGCATGGGAGGTAGGAATAAACGGATTGTCCGGATGCATAACAACCGATACACCGAAGGCTTCAAAAGAACGCCCGGCTAACTCCGGGCGATTGGCTGTTGCCGAAGGTGGCAGCTGATCACCAAATACATGTGAAAAATTTGCGCCGCCTTTTTCAAACAGAGTACCGCTCTTAAGAACGCGCGTTTTACCTCCGCCCCCTTGCGGTCTATCCCAAGTATCTTCTATAAATGTCGCGCCATCATCAAGCGATTCAAAACGATCACAAATACGATTTTGTAAATCGAGCAAAAAGGTTTGAACGGCCTGCTTATTAATGGTGCTCAATGCTTGCTCCCAACGGACTGCTGTTTAATTGTTTATTTTAAATACGGGATAATGCTTTTAATTAATCGTGCTTTTATCAATAGCGAAAAGTCTAACGTAAAACATTGCCTGTCACTAAATCGCGAATTTCAGAAGTGACGCCACTGCGATTAACCTTACCACTTAAATAAACAGGAATCTGCTTACCAAAGTAATGTCGTGTAGCCAGCTGCGTTAATGCGGGAGCTTGTTTACTTGGATTAGCTGATGTCGAGACGATCATACCGCCAAAGGCCTGACAAAGCGCAGCAACCATGGAGTGCCTCGAAATACGCACTGCTACAGTATTGTGCGCGCCGGTAATCCAATAGGGGATAAGGCCATTTGAAGGTATTAACCATGTTGTTGGTCGATAATCAGCAGATGGCTTAGCACGGTCATTACTCACCGATTGCTTTAACTGAGAAAGCTGTGCATCAGATAAAAACGATAATAAGGGCGAGAGCTGATTAAGATTGGAGGCCACGAGAATAAGACCTTTATCCATGGGACGATTTTTGAGTGCCAATAAACGATCGACGGCATCAACATTGAAAGGGTCGCAGCCTAAGCCCCAGACCCCTTCCGTTGGATATGCAATCACTTCACCTTGCTTGAGTGCAGATAAGGCTTTTTCTAACTGCCAACGGCCTGGCGCACTCATAAGCAATTATTTGGCGAGTTGAGCCTGAAGTGCAGCATCTTTAGCTTCAACCGCTTTAGCGCACTCTGCACGCTCAGCTTTAACGCGAACAGCAAGATCAGCATCGGCTGTCGCAAGTATTTGCGCCGCTAAGTAAGCCGCATTTTTTGCGCCCGCTTTACCAATAGCTACTGTTGCCACTGGAATGCCACCTGGCATTTGAACAGTCGATAGCAATGCATCCATCCCTTCAAGCGAGGCATTAATAGGCACGCCAATGACAGGCTTAGTAGTATTAGCCGCGACAGCACCGGCCAAATGGGCGGCCATGCCAGCAGCAGCAATAAATACGCCGCATCCACGTTGGTCAGCACTCGTTACATAATTATGAGTTGCGACTGGCGTTCGATGCGCTGAAGATACTTTGACCTCTGTGCGAATCGCAAATTTAGCCAAGGTATCAATAGCTGGCTGCATTTGTGGTAAATCGCTATCTGAACCCATTAATATGGCAACAAAAACTTCACTCATGATTTCACTCTCTGTATTTACTATTTATTAAAACTGAATATTTGTACTCAAGAAGCCGCGCAAATTACAGAAAAATGAGGCAGGTTTCAAGCGTCAAAAGCCTATCTAACGATATTATCGGCTATAGAGTCCGCCGACCACTGTTACTATGCCCTGAAGCTCTAAATCAACCAATACTGCGCTTAAATTGTCTACACCTCGCTCTATTCTCGCGTCAATAAGCTCATAAGGGACGGGATCATAGCCAATAGCATCCAAAACCACTCGCATTTCGACGGATAATTCCGCCAATAATGCGGCTTCAGCCTGATGTAAAGCCGTCTCATCATCCTTTTTGTCGGCTTCAGACTCCGCCGCCTTTAACCCCTGAGCGAGCTGTAATGATTCAATAGCTGTTATTACATCCTCAGCACTTTCTATTAATGTGGCCCCGTCTTTGATTAATTGATGGCAACCCGCACTTAATGGATTTTGAATCGAGCCGGGTACAGCAAAGACTTCACGGTTTTGTTCAGCGGCATAATTAGCGGTTATTAAAGAGCCACTAGGAAGCGCCGCTTGCACCACAATCACCCCCAAACTGATGCCAGAAACTAAGCGATTTCGACGCGGAAAATAGATCGGTTTTGATGCCGTACCCAGCGGCATTTCGGTGACCACACAGCCATTTTCTAGAATGTGTTGCGCCAGCGATAGATGCTCTCTGGGGTAAACTACATCCAATCCCGCCGCCCAAACTGCGGCCGTTTTACCGCCCGCTCTAAGGCTTCCTCGGTGTGCCGCTGCATCAATACCGGTTGCCATACCGCTAGTAATCAACAAGCCTGCATCAGACAATTCAGCAGCCAATTGCTCGGTAAATTGCTGCGCACCCGCACTCGGTTTGCGAGTGCCAACTATCGATATAGATATTGATTTAAAAGTGCTTAGTTGCCCTGACAAATAAATTAGCTGTGGGCAATCAGGGAGTTCTTTTAAAAGTGATGGGAAGCGCGGATCATCTCGAACCAGTATATTACTGCCGGTTTGAACCAGCCACTCTACGCTTTGCTCAGCTAATTGCCACTGCTGTACCTGTCGTGGATTACGCAAAAATTGCTGCAGTGCTTGCCGGCAGGGCGCACGCAAACTGGCAACATCCATCGGATCAATCGCACCCGCTATCAGAGCATCAATAGAGCCTGCTTTTGCCAATAACAGCGACGAGCTAACAGGCCCTAATCCATCAATATACTGAAGCGCAATTAATGCCGTTAACTGCTCCCTAGAATAGGGGCAGTCGCTATCAATATTAGAGTTATTGCCAGAGGAGGTACGACTTCGAGGCAGCCAAACAGCGGCTGTTTTTTTATCAGGAATAGCATGTTTCATAAGATCATCCTTGATCATATTGAAGGGGTAAATTATGGATCGGTAATTAATAGCCTAAGCATTAAGCTATCAATCATTTTATTTGTCTAAGGGTTAGTGACCTCATCAAAAACCGATAAAGGCCGCTCGGCTTCAAGAATGAGACCAT
>JABIQF010000071.1 GCA_018668095.1 Cellvibrionales bacterium | reverse complement strand
CTTTGAATCTGCATCATGAATCGGATTAAAGTCACCAGCAACTTGCTTAGCAAAGCTACAGGCTTGATTAGCGCTAATAATAATTTGATTGTTAGCATTACGGTTCAGATAAGGGTCTAAAAAATTCATAAGATTTGATTTTGTATGAGAATAAAAAAACGAAAGGGTAAAAAGAGGTAGAGGGAGCTATTGCCTCCCTCCACTCAGTTTTCTATTGAATGCAGCTTACAATATAGCGATAAGCTCAATTTCAAATACCAATGCTTGGAATGGGCCAATTGCGCCGCCAGCACCTTGCTCGCCATAGGCAAGTTGGTAAGGAATAAACAGTTTCCATTTTGCGCCAACTTCCATTAACTGAAGGGCTTCTGTCCAACCGGCAATAACGCCATTAACAGGGAATTCAGTTGGCTCGTTTCGGCTGTAAGAGCTATCGAATTCATCACCGTTAATTAATGTGCCGCGGTAATGAGTGCGAACCGTTGATGTCGCTAATGGCTTTTCGCCGCTACCAGCTTCTAATACTTCGTATTGAAGACCTGACTCAGTAACAGTAACGCCGTCACGCTTTGCATTCTCAGCTAAAAAGGCTTCGCCTTCTTTTGAGTGCTCGGCAGCAGCAGCTTGGCTTTCAGCAGCCATAGCTGCTTGAATTTCTTGGAACGCAGCGTTAATCGCTTCGCCTTCAATTCTTGGTGGCTGGTTGTTAAAGCCATCTTTAAGACCTGCAATGGCAGCAGCAAGCGATACGTCTTTAAACGCCGCTTTTAATTGTTGGCCCATTTGCATGCCAACGCCATAAGACGCTTTTAATTCTGTGGTTGATAAGTCGATATCAGACATAGTTTTCTCATACGGTTGAGTAAAGTGTGGGTGAGTGGCCTAAAGTACTCATATTAATAGTAATTAAATTAATAGTACTTATGTTCATAGTACTTATGCACATAGTACTTATGTACATAGTGCGAGAGCGGGCCAATCTGTTTTACGAAAGGACAGGGGAATAAGCGTGAAATAGGGCGTTAACCCATGCTGGCTAGTCGATCCGGCTTTTCGATGCGCGGCATTATACCTAATAACGCTAAAGTCTCTACCGTGACTATTGCCTGATGTAGGGCGTTAGTGCTGTATATTAGCGTTTGCCAATTAAGCGGTAGATAGCTAAACCAATGCCAATATCAGGGCTAGAGTGGAGTATTAGGTCTTCTGTGAAATAAAGATCTATGACGGTGTCTGGATTGATTTTTGCACTAAGGCCTATAACCAGCTGGCCTGTTGGACCTTTCAACTCATCGGTTTCGCTTTGATACATTGCCGTATGCGTTTCAAATTGTGCTTTTAAAGCAATATTATCTGAGCTCTGCCAGCTTATGCCCGCGCTGCCATAAAAGGCCCAATCCTTTTTAATTTCATTTAACAGCCCACCACCCGATACCCATAGAGCGCCGATTGATGTATGCCAAGACCAATCTCTAGCGTTAGCCATTTGAGTCTGGGCAATTTGAAGGCTACTTGATAATGTCGTGGCGCCTGATCCGGTGAGCTGATCTTGATTGCCAGTAGGAAGCTTTACGCCCATTTGAATAAGGCTTTTTATTCGGCTGTTATCTGTTTTATTGGTGTTGTTTAAACGATAGCGATAATCGAATCGTATATCGCCTATGCCTTTTGTTGATTGATTTAACGCGATTAAGTTTTGACCGTTGCGTTGATAGCGGTAATCTAAGCTATTGTCGGGGCGGCTTGCTCTATTGCCATTAGGTAAGCCAAAAATATCATGCCAGCCGCTAATGGCATTGTCTGTAAAGCCGCCAGAATGAGCAATAAAGGGAAGGGTAATGCTTAAGTCGCTTTGTTCACTTAATCCGTGGCGGAGTTTGAGTGCGAAGCGATATGTCTCTCCGTCAAGGAGTAGGGATTCATTGGCTTGATGATTTGAGAGCGACTGCGAGTTCATACTTTGTGAGCTGATACTGGCCATATCAAGTGTTGAAGACCATTGTGTATGGTGCTTAGCCAGTGTTGAAACGCCACTGGCTGCGGGAATGTCATGGACTTGTACTAAGGGATTTCTATTGGATGAGGGCAGCGGCTGGTAGCGCCAATGGCCTGACTCTGAAAATGTTGAACCGATTTTCGTATCAGCAAACAACGTAGTCGGTAAGCATGCTATAAGCAGCGAAAAGCGGAGAAACGTCAGCAATTCTCGTAGGGCCAGCAATGGCTGCAAACTCGTCATCGGTGTACCTTTTTAAGTGAAGGATAAAAGGACTGAATTATTTGAATTTTATACACTAAGTACATGCAGTTCGTCATAATACTTTGTCTATATTTGAGATTAAATGCGACAATAAAACCTAGATTCTGTTTGTTAAGAGTAACCAATAGCTGAAGGTGAGCTAAAGCGAGTGAGTTTACGTCTATGAGTGATAATTTAACCCATTTAAATGCGGCGGGCGAAGCCCATATGGTTGATGTTTCTTCTAAGGTTGATTCGCACCGTATTGCAACCGCAGTTGCTACCGTCACTCTCGGCGCTGCTGCATTTGAGCAGCTAAATAATGGCAACAATAAAAAAGGCGATGTGATTGCTGTAGCGCGTATAGCGGGAATTCAGGCGGCTAAAAAATGCAGTGATTTGATTCCGCTTTGTCATCCTTTAATGCTGTCATCGGTGGCTTTAACGTTTGATTTGGATGATAAGAGCCACTGCGTATATGTGCGAGCATGCTGTAAAATAACGGGGCAAACGGGTGTCGAAATGGAGGCGTTAACCGCGGTATCGGTTGCGGCTTTAACTATTTATGATATGTGTAAGGCTGTTGATAAATCGATAGTGATTTCGGATATTGCCTTAGAAGAAAAAGCTGGCGGCAAAAGTGGTCATTGGCAACGGGACGCGAAGGCTTAAGGTTTTATTATGATTAAATGTGTTTTTTTTGCTCGCTTAAGAGAGCAGTTGGGTGTGAGTGAGCATCGTGTTGCATTGGGCGGTAACGTGACGGTTGAGGGATTGATTGATCATTTGATTGCCAGTGATAGTGATAATGATCATTGGCGGTTATTGCTTGCAGATGACATTGTCGTAGCCAAGAATCAGCAAGTTGTCGATCGTGATACGTCCATTGAAGAGGGCGATGAGCTCGCTTTCTTCCCTCCGGTCACTGGCGGGTAACAGGCACTTATGGATCTTAAATCGCCAGCCACCATTGCGCCATTGATTGATGTAGTTATTCAGTCTTCCACTTTTGATGTAGCTGCAGAGACACAGCTGCTTGAAACAGCATTGTCAGATAAGCGCATTAATATGGGTGCGTTAGCCACTTTTACTGGTAGTGTTAGAGGCAGCGAGACTGCTACTCCCGATGATGCGGCTACTTATGGTGAGTTACTAGCCTTGGATATTGAGCATTATCCGGCAATGACGCAATCGACGATTGAAACCATCGCTTTAAAGGCTTCTCAACGATGGCCCTTTCTGGCTTGTCGGGTGATTCATCGTGTGGGTCGCTTAGCTGTGGGTGAGCCGATTGTCTTAGTGTTGGTGGCGTCATCTCATCGTAAAGAAGCGTTTGCCGTTTGTGAGTATATTCTTGATTATTTAAAAACCGCTGCACCCTTTTGGAAAAAGGCGATTTTTGAAAGGGGTGAGCATTGGGTTGCTGCTAAAGTAACCGATACTAAAGCCTTAGATAAATGGTCACTACCTACGCTATAAACCCCAGTATTTAGCGGGTCTGATGGTATAAACAGCGTTGTTATTCAAGCCGCAATCAGATATTGTCCTGATCCATTAAGTATGTCGTCTGTTTATCTATTTCTGCTCTGCTTAACTCTATTTTAATCAATAACCTACAAGCGGTTATTCAGTAATGTAGTTAAGCAATGTTAAGTCATAGTATCAATTGCTGTTGTGGCTGAATAAATAATGAGCCCAGAACATAGCTCAGTACACAGATGGCACCAAATTTAGAACCAATAAAAATGAGTT
>JABIQF010000162.1 GCA_018668095.1 Cellvibrionales bacterium | reverse complement strand
TCAAGTTTTTATACTTTTTTGGCAATATCTAATTATTATTTTAAATGTGACATAGTTTTGCTTTGGATCTTACATTTCTCTGTAACGACCCTGAAATATATCGAGCTTAGGCGAGTCGTTAGCTGGATGATTGGCTAAATAGCTGGTTGAAAAGCTGGCTGAATGATTGTCTAAAGATTGTATGAGTAGTTAGCTAGCGACCCAGGTTGATGATCCCCATTGGCCATCACCCGACGAAACACCAATAGTGATATTGGCCACGTCATTCTCAATAAAGAACGTATCTGCGCTAACCATTTGGTCAAGAATATAATAAGAGAATTCTTCTACCGTGGTATTTCGTATATCCAATATGCGAGTATCATCGGCAATAAATACCATGAGTTCATTATTAAAATGAACGTGATACTGCTTGTCTATATGTTCAATTTTTAGATGCGGTGATTTACCCGGTAATAACATGTATTCATCGAGCGCATTACAAATGGTGCGCAGTCGAGTTTTGATTTCTTGGTAGTTGAAGCACATACCATTATCATCAACTGGGGCGGTTACTTCAGCGCGCACCCTAAAGTTATGTCCATGTAATCGTTCGCGATCGGTAGCCGAAAAAATAGTAAAGTGTGCGCCAGAAAATTTTAAGGCTTCTTTACAAATATTGATGGTTGTCAATCGATGAGACATATTCAATCCTGATATTTTTAATGGGCTAGGTGCAGGGTGTTGTGAGCAGCTATTTATCTAACTAGTTATTCAATCAGCAACTAAATTGTATTTAATCATGGTTGCCTGTGCACTTACTGTCAGTATACCTTTTGAGCCAGCTAACTGGATCACTTTGTTACGATTAGCGGCTAGTTATTGATATTGCTTGTCAGAGTATATTCGACTATCAATTGGGATGTATTGAAAAGTTGTATTATATCGATGATTAGCCCAGTTTTTTTCAGTTAGCCGTTATACTGGCGGTGTTTGTTTATCATCTATATTATTATTGCATTCTATTTAATCAGCTTAAGAGTTGTTCTATGTCAAAAAAAGCCCTTGTAATTACCGGTGCGAGCCGTGGAATTGGTCGAGCGACTGCTCAATTATTTCTTGATGATGGTTATCGTGTCATTAATATCTCACGACGTGATCCGCAGCTAGCGGGTATTAGCCACATTGCTGCCGATTTGTCTCATGCTGATTGGGCCCAAGGTATTACTGCTGCGTTAGCTGAGGCTGTAGTGGGTGTTGAGCAGCTCAGTATTATTCATAGCGCGGGTTTGTTGCTAAAGGATAATATTGATTCTGTGACCGCCGAAGATTTACACCAAGTGATGCAGGTTAACGTTATTGCGCCTGCGCAATTGAATCAATTACTGCTGCCCTCTATGGGTTCGGGCTCTTCGATTATTTATGTGGGTTCAACCTTGTCTGAAAAAGCTGTGGCGAACAGCTGCTCTTATGTCACGTCCAAACATGCCATGGTTGGTTTAATGCGTTCTAACACTCAGGATTTAGCGGGTAAAGGGATTCATGCTGTGTGTGTATGTCCGGGCTTTACTGAAACAGAAATGCTCAGTGATCATGTAGGCGGTAGTCGTGAAATTTTGGATGATATTGCGAGCGGCGTTACGTTTAATCGTTTAATTGAACCGAATGAAATGGCAATAACATTGAAGTTTGCGGCTGAGAACCCAGTGATGAATGGTTCGGTGATGCACGCTAATTTGGGCCAGATAGAGCGTTAGATAGAACGTTAAATAGAACCTCAAAAGTGAACGTTCAAAGAATGTTACAGGATTAAGCGTTTAAACGATTTAATTTATCTTTAACCGCTTGATCCAATGTTTTTAGGGTTTTGCTCTGCCAATAAAACGCCGTAATAATAAAAACCAAAGTAACACAGCCAGTAATCGTAGCCCATTGCACGCCAATATGTTGTGCTAAGAAAGCCATGGGCAATACTCCCAGCGGTGTTAATCCATACGCCATCATCATAAGCGATGATGTGCGGCCGCGTTGAGTGTCATCAACTAACAATTGTGTTGTGGTGTTATTTAGCGTTTGGCTAGCCGTGCCGCAAGCGCTCGCAAAAACCAATGGAATAAGCTCTAAATAAAAATTGCTGGTCAGTGAAAAAATAATAATCAGCATGCCAAAAAGAAGTGCATTCAGTGCCATGAGTTTTGTACGGTCTATGCGTTCACCGCGT
>JABIQF010000227.1 GCA_018668095.1 Cellvibrionales bacterium | reverse complement strand
TCAATAAAATCGATAATAATGATGCCACCTAAATTTCTTAAGCGTAACTGTCTTGCCAATGCTGTTGCAGCCTCAAGATTAGTTTTGAAAATTGTCTCTTCAAGATTTCGCTTACCAACAAAGGTGCCCGTGTTAACATCAATCGTCGTCATGGCTTCTGTCTGATCAATCACTAAAGAGCCACCAGACTTTAATTGCACCTTGCGACCTAAAGCCTTAGTAATTTCATCTTCGACGCTAAACAAATCAAAAATAGGCCGACTAGAATCATAAATTTCAATTTTATCGACAAATTCTGGAATAAATTCTTTAGCAAATTTAATTAAGCGTTCATATACGGGGCGACTATCAACTCGAATTTTTTCTAACTCGGGATAAACAAAATCACGCATGGTGCGTTCACACACATTGAGATCTTCATAGATCAATGCCGGCGTCGATTGCACTGCCATTTTTTTCTGCAATGCTCGCCATAACCGTTTTAAATAACGCACATCAGCAACAAAATCATGGTAGTCAGAAAACTCGGCAGCGGTTCGAATAATATACCCCGCATGCATTTCTACATCTTCAGGATCTACCATCACTTCAGCTAAGGCATCGGCCAAACCCGATTTTAACAATTCCTTTCGCGCAGTATCTTCAATACGATTAGATATACCAATATGATTATTTTTAGGCATATACACTAAATATCGAGAAGACACTGATAAATGCCCAGTCAAGCGCGCCCCCTTTGTACCTAATGGGTCTTTAACCACTTGCACTAAAAGACTTTGCCCTTCGCGTAATAAAAGACGAATATCAGGCTCTTCTGTTGAGGCATCACCCGTTTCAAGATCACCAACATGGATAAAACTGGCTTTATCCAAACCAATATCAACAAACGCAGCTTGCATACCGGGTAGAACTCTAACGACTTTACCGCGGTAGATATTTCCTACGATACCTCGACTGCGTTCACGCTCTACCACCACTTCTTGCAATATGCCATTTTCGACTAAAGCAACGCGTGACTCCATCGGTGTCACGTTCATTAGAATTTCTTCACTCATAGTCAATATCCTTTAGGTTAACCGTTTTGTAAATCCTGTTACGGCCGACTCAATTTGTGTCAGTTGTTCACTTTATATTTCTTTTTTTGCGTTTCTTGTTTTGTGTTTCTTGCTTTGTGTTGCCACCCTTAGTCAGAAATTAAATTCTAATCATGCTCATTTTAAGATTTAAAATGAAAACCGAGTTCACTTAATAACTGACTAGTCTCAAATAATGGTAAGCCCACCACACTGGAATAACTGCCCTTTATACAAGAAACAAAAATCGCACCAAGACCTTGAATGCCATAAGCACCCGCTTTATCACTGGGTTCGCCGCTAGACCAATACCATTTGACCTCTTCAGGCTCAATGGTTCGAAACGTTACCTGTGTCTTATTCGTAATGCTATGCACGCTATATGAACCACTCACATCACTCGATATTACCGACACGCTGGTATATACATGATGAGTTCGGCCCGAGAGTAACTGCAGCATTTTTCCTGCATCCGCTTCTCCAGCAGGCTTACCGAGAATATCATCATCGCAAACCACTATCGTATCGGCCCCCAGCACAGCAAATGGCACCGCGGGCAATGACGATAGCGGCTGATCGATTAATGCTCGATAACCCGCCATAGCCTTATCTAGCCCCAGTCTACCGACAAAATCCTCGGGAAGCTCGCCACTATTACGGGCTTCATTGACATCAATACACAATTTTTCAAACTGCAAACCCAGCTGCTGCAATAATTCCACCCGTCTGGGTGATTGTGAGGCCAAATACAGCGTTGGACCGACATTAGACTGAGAAGCATCGGGTAGAGTGGCTTCTGATGGGGTGGCATTTAATGGGGTGGCATCTAATGGGGTGGCATTTAATAGAGTGGAGTCACCTGAAAAGCGTAAAGTGTCAGCTGGAGTTTTCATAATCATTTATATTTATTCCTAGCTATTCACCTATCAATGGATCTCAGTAAGGCATTTATCTAATGCCTTACTCAAACAACACCTAAACAGCACTCAAACAGCTCTCAACATCTTAAAAAATAATCGTTATCAACAGAATTATAATCGTAAGCGGTCTAAAGACAGCCTAACTAACGGCCAGATAATAGCACTCATTAAAGCGGGAATAAGAAAGGCCAGCGTATGGTTACTGCCACCGGTTAAACCATTAACCCAATAACCAATGAGCTGATGAATGCCAACTAACACAAATACTGAAGCCGTTTGCTCGAAGACACCAAACATACGTAATCGTTGATGCAATAAAAAACAGACATAGGCCAACACCGTTAAACCTAATGCGTTTTGC
>JABIQF010000193.1 GCA_018668095.1 Cellvibrionales bacterium | reverse complement strand
GTAAGTATCGGCCAATACACCTTGTAATAAAGGCACAATAGCACCGCCGACAATAGCTAAACATAATATGCCAGAGCCTTGACTCGTATGCTGACCTAATCCTTTGAGCCCTAAACTAAAGATAGTTGGGAACATAATTGAATTAAATAAGCCCACAAACAAAATCGACCACATGGCTACTTGACCATCGGTAAATACGGCTAACGCAACCAGGGCAGATGCTGCTAGCGCATTAAACGCTAAGGCCTTACCAGCAGGAATAAACTGCATAGCAACCGCGCCTATAAAGCGGCCTATCATTGCGCCACCCCAATAAAAAGAAACGTATTTGGCAGCATCAGACTCTTCAAGACCAGCAATATTTGCTTCGCCTAAAAAGTTAATTAAAAAGCTACCAATAGATACCTCAGCACCAACATATAAGAAGATAGCTAACGCGCCTAAGACTAAGTGTGAGTATGTCCAAGCAGAGCCTTCCGATGGGTCAACCGCTGCAGAATCATCTTCAACATCAACCGTTGGTAGTCTTAATATTGCGAAAATCGCTGCCATTAAAATTAATGCACCCGCTAAAGCGAGGTACGGCATTTGAACTGAACTGGCATCAGTTACAGAATTTTCTACTGCACTAGTCGCTGAACCAAGAATTAATATGCCCCCTATCCATGGCCCTATTGTTGTACCTAAAGCATTAAACGCTTGCGTCATAGTCAGTCGGCTACTGGCAGTTTCAGAGTCACCTAATACCGTGACATAAGGGTTGGCAGCAACTTGTAATAAGGTAATACCCGACGCCAAAACAAATAACGCGGCTAAAAAGTAGTTATATGACTGGAAAGCGGCCGCTGGATAAAAACAAGCACAACCTATACCGGCAATAATTAGACCAATAATAATGCCCGATTTGTAACCAATCTTTTTAACTAAGCTTCCGGCAGGTAGTGAAACAACGAAATAAGCGAAGAAGAAACAAAACTGCACCATCATTGCTTCGGTATAGCTAAGTTCAAATACTGCTTTTAAACGAGGAATTAACACATCATTGAGACTAGTGATTAAGCCCCACATAAAGAATAGTGAGGTTAACGACACTAGGGCAAAGCCATAGCCATTTTGTTTTTGAGTAGCGGAGGAATTAGTCATTAGTATTGCCTCAATTGGTTATTATTGGAGGCAGGATTCTACACAATTGATAATAAAAAGCTAATAAAAAATAGAAAACAAGAAAACACTTGGATAAACATGGTAAAAAAACGACGCTTATATAAAAACGGCAGACCCAGAGGCCTGCCGTTAGAACATACTAACAATTAACTAAAGCGATACTTATAAACCCCATTTAATACGGAAGCCGTATATTTTAGGTCGTGTAAAGAAACGCGTATTACTGTCTTGAGTAATCAACATAGCTGTAGGCTGAACAATATCAGTAAGGTTGTTAACATATCCTTCAAGGCGCAAGTTAGTATCACCATGGTTATACCCAACACCTAAATCAACTGTCCAATAACCTTTAACTAAGTCATCCAAGCGAGGATCAACGACACCGGTTTCTTCAAATTCGCGGCTATAATCCAAGCTGTTATAGATAGATAAGAAATGATCATCACGATAACCAACTGATAATAGATAATCGAAACGACCTGTAGGCAAGTCTATCGATTGACCTAATGAGAAGTTAAATTGGTTCTCAGCCGTTCGAGGTAATCGATTTCCAGAGATATCAATAAAACGTGCATTTAGTGGATCAATATCAGCTTGGTAGCGAGAATCTTGAATCGGGTCTGCTTGATCGATGGTTGCATCCAAATACAAATAAGTCCAAGTAAAGGTTAAATCCCATGGGAAGAAGAACTTACCATCAAGCTGACCACCTTTGACACTTGAAGACGCTGCGTTAAAGCAAAAGTTAACACCTAAAGATGATCTCGGCGCTTCATCAGTTGATGATGAACCCTGCTCAGCAATTTCTATAGCCTGTTCAACGGTTACAACGTTACAAAACACTTGGTCAGTATAATCATTGTAAAATAGCGAACCATTAAGCTGCGTAGGAATTGAGGCTATATCAAAGGTGTTTTTAAAGCCAAACTCATAAAGTGTCACTTGTTCTGTACCATAACTGACTGGGCGATCTAATCCTGGGAAGTTATCATTAAATCCACCTGTCTTATGACCAGTAGCTATTAAGCCGTAAGTAAGAAGGTCGTCATCAAAATCATGCTCGAGACGAATACGCCAATCGACAAAATTATCGTCGATTTCACCATCCTGAACCGTTATGGCATTGGCAGGATCGATAATATATAGCTCACCACACTTGCCATCAGCTTGTGTGTAAATACCATCAGTGCTGTTTATATCTGGGCAATCTGGAGGTGTTAGATTAGTACCTGTGGCAAATGTTCCGCCAGCAAGAATGTCATCGATAGTATCATTTACACCAAAACTTTTAATACCGTTGTAGTAAAAAGCTAAGAATTCATCATCAGAGACACTGCCATCACCATTAATATCTGGATCATAAATAGTTCTGTCTAGACCAGCAAATTCAAACCCTGGAGTACCCACTCTCGCGCCCTGACAAACACCTGCATTTCCATCTTCGTTCTCTGCACCTAAGCAGAAACGGTAAGAAGCATTTACACCTTGGCGCTCTTTGTGGTCATCAGAGAAACGTAAGCCACCCGTTAGACGAGTGCTATCAGAAATATTCCATGTGACATCTGTATAAATAGAGACAGAGTCAGAATTAGTATTTGGCTGGTTAAATTCGAAACCTTGGAAGTAAGTGGCTCTATCCCCCGTTGAAGCTAAGAAGCTGTGTTGATCTTCTTCAAAGTAGAACAAACCAATTGTGTAAGATACGGTTTGATCAAACGGAGAAACTAATCTTAATTCATGAATGTTAGACACAGAACCCGTAGAGCTTTGATAGAACGACCAATTATCTAAAGCTTCTTCAATAGGCGCTAAAGATCCTCGCACACCGGGATAATCAGGCGTTAAAGGTGTAGCTGCGCGGTAGTTAGCAAGTAAATCTCGATGACCATACATATACTCAAGATTAGCAAAACCTAGCTCATAATTAACTTGAAACTTAATACCCCAATGCGGGTTATACAGCTCAGGCTCAAAACCACGTGCATAAACAGTTCGAGGATTCTCAATTGATTGAGGGTCGATATCGTTACCTAATAAATTACCATAGTTAGAACCCGTCCAACCCGTGCCCTCTTCTAACAAATAATCTGCAGAAAAGAGAACGCGCAAGTCATCATTTGGCTCATAAAGGAATGATAAGCGCGTACCGAAATTATCTTCTTTTTCAGATACACCTAAACTTTTTTCACTTACGTCCTTAAAGTATGCATCATGGTCCATTTTGTAAACGGCTAAACGGGCAGCAAAACTGTCACCGAATGGCACATTAACAACACCACGAAAAACTTTTTGACCATAAGTGCCAATTTCAGCTTCAACATTAGCAACATAGTTATCTAACCACGGATCCCATGTAATAGCATTAATTGAACCTGCCATTGCATTTCGACCCCGAAGTGTCCCCTGTGGACCAACGTTAACTTCTACGCGGGCAATATCGAAAAAGGCTGAACCAATACCGGATGGGCGCGGAATATAAACACCATTAAAATGGAAAGCTGCCGCAGGATCACCTAATTCAGTATTGTTTGAAGAACCAATACCTCGCACCCAAACTTCTAAATTACCACCACTTTGACCAATATCAAGACCAG
>JABIQF010000165.1 GCA_018668095.1 Cellvibrionales bacterium | reverse complement strand
CTATCTCTGTTGGTGGTTTTGGTGGTAATCGCCGGCATACTAATTTGGAATCGACATCTGGCATCAGAAGTTGCAGTGCGTACTATGGAACTTGAAAATTCCAGTAATGAGCTAAGAGATCTTGCCAGACATATGACGAGAGTTCGCGAAGATGAAAAGTCTATGTTGGCGCGAGAAATTCATGACGAGTTAGGCCATACACTCACTGCGTTATCAATGGGTATGCGCCGGCTTGAGGGGCTCTTTAAAAGTGGCGCTATGGGGCAGGATGTATTTGCCGTTGCAGGGAGTGGTCAGGCAGTAGGGGAGCCAATAGAGAATAAATTCAGGGAGTTAATTAATCTCGTTAAAGAGGCTAGTCATACCTCGCGTAAAATTATGTCCGATTTACGACCGGGCGTACTGGAAGATCTTGGATTAACAGCAGCGCTGGAATGGTTGGTTCATGAATTTCAAACGCAATGCAATATTGAATGCACGCTATTTGCTGATGATATTTCGGCAGAGATTAGTGACGATGCGGCGACGGCGCTATTTCGTATTGTTCAGGAGTCACTGACAAATATTGCCAAACATGCTGACGCGACCCACATCACCGTGTCGCTCAAGTGCGAAGCCGCTGCAATTGTTTTATGTATTGTCGACGATGGCAAAGGCCTTAGTCGCAACTGGGAAACCAAGGAGGGATCTTTTGGCCTGAAGGGTATGCGAGAGCGCACATTGGCACTGGGTGGAGAGTTGCATGTTGAGCCCGCTGAAGACGGCGGAGTTAGTTTGCGGTTGCAAGTGCCTATTTAAGTAAGTGCCTATTTAGTTAAGTGTCTATTTAAGTAAGTGTCTATTTAGTTAAGTGTCTATTTAAGTAAATACCTATTCAAGTAAGTGCTTATTTAATCCCCTATTTAATTTCTATTTAAGTATCTAAATTTCTTAATGTCCTTAAAACTGCATAGTGTAACGACTTTTTTAAATAACAGTTTACCTCACTTCTTTTCTTCCTTTGCGCGTCCATTCGCATCCATTCGCATCCATTTTCCATTGTAAGCGGAAGCCTACAAGGTAAATTCTTCTGCGCCTATATTTCAATTGTGTTTGGGCTGTTAATCTAAATAGGGTTAATAGAGTAGCTCGTACTTTTCATGCGTAAGCTACCCAATAATAATTGGCGTCCTGCCATCATTTAAGGAATTCTAGATAATGAAAAATACATCCTCAAAGTTGTTAATCAGCGTTTTACTCGCCAGTATGTCTTCGCTAGCTTGTGCAGACGATGCGAAAAAACAAAAATATTTTAGTAAGTTTGACTCGGATAATAATAACCACTTAAGTCTTGAAGAATATTCAAGTATGTTGAAAGTGCGCTTTGAAAAAAGCGACAAGTCAGGCTGGGAGAAACAGGCAAGTAAGCGAATGGATTTTAAAGACGCAAATGCGGATGGCCAACTGAGCTTTGGCGAATGGCAGCAATCGCGCTAACAGCTAATTGTTTGAGCGAGACTTGCTAAGTTGTTATTAAATTTACGTTTTTTAGATAATAACGAGTCTCGTACAAACATGCATGAATTGCTCCAAGAGCCTCTTGTAGGGAATTCCCTACAAGAAAGTTTCCGAAAGACCTACTAACACCATCGGCGGTGCCTGATTGTACAAATAGAGTAAGTAATACACAATTTGTCTGTAATTTGGGTATTTCGGTTATTAGTTATAGATTAATAAAAAGCGGTCGCCGTTTGCCAATACAAAGTGCTTTTTACAATGAAATAGAAAGAAATAAAAAGAGATAAAATCCTGATAAAAAGAGATAAGAAAATATAACAAAATAGCTAGTAAATGAGTCGCGAGTTAATCGAACAGTAGGGCCTTATCACTGCAGTTCGATACCTGGAGTCGACATTACAATAAAAATAAAACTTTAATAACAAGGATACAGCGTTATGAAAATTTCACCCCTAGGAACAATTTTTTTAGCAGTAGCACTTGCGCCTTTAAGCGCCCATGCTGAGTTTTTCACACAATCAATCGATTTTACCGATCAAAGACTGGCCTCACAAGATGAGGGTAGTAATTGCAGCACGCAAGGTGTCGATGGTTGTAACAAATCGGCAGAAATCTTGTTTGATTTAACAACCATTGGTTATACGGTTGGTACTGATTTAGTAGATTGGTCTGTTACATTGTTTCTTTCTGACGACGAAGATTCATCGTCAAGCGCAGAGTCGTCAGGTTCGTGGACAAACGCCACTAGCGGTGCTTACCAGTCAAACGAGCGCGTTCGAGCAATCTTTGGCGGGGTAAATTTTAACGAGCTTAGCGGCCTCAACAATGGTGCTGAGGATATCTCTGATACTGGTAGAACCGAATTTACGGTCACTAATTTGGATACCTTCGAGTCTACGACAGGCGCACAAGTAGACGCTATTTTTGCTGGCATAAAAGGTAACGGCAAGCTCAAAGCGGTTTACCAAACCTTTGCTGGCGATATGATTATTGAGTCTGCCACCTTGTCGGTAAACACTGCTGTGACAGCTGTACCTGTACCGGCGGCAGCTTGGTTAATGGGTTCTGCGCTATTAGGTCTTATGAGTGTCCGTAGACGACGATAGCTCAATAGTTGATGCCAGCGGATCATCTACTACAGCTTATTAAATAGCATTATGAAATTAAGTTGTAGTAGCGTGAGAGGCAGGAAAAAGCAAAGCATTTGAAATATTAGAATCAATTTAAATTTATAAATCAAATCAATAATTTATTAAAAAAATATAAATTCGGAGAGATCATCATGAAAAATTCATCACTTATTAAGTTGGTCGCCGCCACAGTATTTTGTGCTGCGCCACTTGCGGCCCAAGCTACAACTTGGACGGCTACATTAGATATTGAAGACCAAAGATTGGCCGCTAACTGGGATGACGATAGTGACCAAGCAACAAACGCAACTTCTTGTACTGTGCCAGGGCAGAACAACTGTAATATTTCATTACAACACCTTCCAGACTTAACTACTGTAGGCTTTAATCCTGTATCCGATACTCTCGCAGATTGGTCGATTACGATTACACTCAACGACGATGAAGATTCTTCAAGTGGCCCTGAGTTAGCCGGCGCATGGACTAACTTGACCAGTGGTGCTTTTCAAGCTAATGAGCGAGTACGTATTTCATTAGCAGGCCAGACCTTTGGAGAGCCGGGTGGTGGAACCAATGGCGCTGAAGATTTTTCTGATACAGGTCGTACTGAGTTTACTATTACCAGTGCCGATGATTTTTCAGCTATTACTGGTGCAGATGCGACTACCGCGCTTGCCGATATTCAAACCGATGGCATCATCCAGGTTGTTGTCAGTGCTTTCGCCGGTGATTACGACATAACATCTATTACTTTAACTGCTTCGGACGGCGTTGGTGATCCAACTGGTTGTACTTACGGTGCCGGCTCGAATTACGATTCGTCAGCAACTGTAGATGATGGGTCATGCATATTTGGCAAAGAAGTTCCGGCCATGGGTTTATTTGGTCTGTCGGCTTTGTTAATAAGCCTGTTAGGCATTGGCAGCCATATAAGCCTTCGTAAAAGTAGAGCCTAGTCAATCTGGATAGGGAGGTTACGACTGAGCGACCTGGTGCCAGGTCTTTCCCTCCCTGCATTTCTGGATCGTAAGAATGAAGATGCCAGTCATATATTTCACGACTGGCAATATCGGCATCGGGTAGGCCAAAACGCAAGAGCAAACAACTATGAATTTTTTCAAACGTAAGCGATCATTAATTGCTTCGCTCGCCGTGATGTTAAGTACGGCAATACTTGCTGTTGATTTGCAAGCGGCCTCCATTAGCTTTGGTGTAAGTGGTTCACCCACCACATCAGTTAACATTATGGTCGGCAATAGCGTGACCATTGATGTATTTGCTGACTTCTCTGCTGAAGCAACCTTAGGTGGCTCCTTTGATATAGTCACCAACGATGCATTATTGAGCTACCAAAATACGAGTTTCTCGACGGTAACAACGCTACAAGATCCCGACCTTAATCGTGCTCCAGATTTGAAAAGTAATAAACTCGAAGGTTTTGCTTTTGGCGGAATTGACGGTGTGGGCACCTACGGTATTGTTGGCAGTATGACTTTTACTGCAGCCAGTATAGGCACGTTTATCGTGACAGCAGCGAATAGTGATTGCCCGTCTTGCGGCGGCGATTTTATATCTGATCAGACATTTTCATCGATGGCTGTAGCCTATGATTCTATTGAGGTGACAGTTACCGGTGTCGCAGTTATGGGTTGTGTCTACCCAAGTGCATTCAACTTTGATTCTAACGCAACAGTCGATAATGGTTCTTGTGTGTTTGCCAAAGAAGTATCCATGATGGGCGGACTTGGCTTGTCGATTCTTTTTGCATGTTTAGGTTTAGTCGGTTTAAGGCTTAAATCAAAAAAGGTTGGCATAGTCTAAATCTAGCCTTGGCTGGCATCAGCCGTTGTCCATAGTGCAAAACCAATGTCATACAATTAATACACACAATATGAGTAGAGATAGATGAGCACAAGAATGAAATCTAATGTCTGTAGATTGTTTATTTTGTCTTTATTGACGGCGTTAAGTGGGCAGGTATTCGCCCAATCGCTCGATGGCGACACTATTGATGACTCGATCGATAATTGCACTCAAGTTGCCAACGAAGAGCAGCGTGATACCGATGGCGATGGTTACGGTAACTATTGCGATCCCGATCTAGATAATAACAATGTCGTTAACAGCGTCGATTACAATTTGCTTAAGCTGGAATTTTACAGCAGCAATGCCAACGCCGATTTTGATGGCGACACGCAGGTCAATTTCGCCGATCTGGGTATTATGAAGTCATTCTTAGGTGGGCCATCCGGTCCGTCTGCGTTATCTAATCAATCTAACATCGGATTTTTGGGGCGAGGTAATAATTTTGGCGCCTCCAGAATAATCTTGGGCCAGGGTGCACCTGAAGATTACGCCTTACTTAAAAGCAGCGGTTTTCAGCATGTACGCATTGGCTACAAAATGGATGAAAAAGCCGGCGGTGCGCCCAATCATATTATTCCAAACTATGACATGACATTACTGCAGAGTGAGGTTGATGACTGTATTGCGGCTGGCCTGATGTGTATTGTTGATCCGGTACACAACTGGGCGAATAACGGTACGGTTACTGCTTATGAGGACACCGCTGCGAATCGCCTCAAATTACAAAAAATATGGGAGCAGGTCGCTGCGCATTTCGCCAACTATTCAATCCAGAATGTGGTATTTGAAATTCTCAACGAGCCGCATGATGTTAGTAACGCTGAGCAGATTACGTCTGTTGGATTAACGGCCATACGAGCTGATGCCGGCAACGCAAACCGTAAAGTGATTGTTAGTGGTGACGGGTTTACAACTCGTCAGGCTCTGCTCGATGCTTTTAATAATGATGAGCTGCCAACTGATGATGCAAACTTAATTGCTACGTTCCATTATTATGATCCGAGACCGTTTACTAAGCAGGGTTCAGATAGCCCTGGCGTTGACGTTTCCTGGGGAAGCAACGGCGAATACAATACCGTGACGAGTGATTTTGCCGCGGTGACGGCTGCGAATCAGGCTTGGGCTGCACGCAATGGCGTTAATCCGTTAACCGTTTATTTGGGTGAGTTCGGCGTCGACAATGATGCACCAGTGGCCGACAGGCTCAACTGGTTGAGTTGGGTGGTGATGGCCGCCGAGTCTGAGGGTTTTTCATGGGCGCACTGGCAGATGTATAACAATACTGCAACGGCCAAAGGCATGGGGCCGTGGACTTCAACAGAAATCAACAATCCTGCGCTGCGTACATTTGATAGTAATGTCGTCGATGCGTTGATAACTTTCTATGAAGCAGAGGCTGGCAATCAATTTGGCGGTGTTGCCGTTGAGAGTTCAAATTCAGGCTTCACTGGCAACGGTTATATCACTTTTCCTGCCAACGAATTTGGTGGCGGAGTGTTTGCTAATCAATCCATTTTTATTCCGCGCCAAGATACTTATAAGTTGACCTTTCGTTATGCCAGTGATGTTGCACGCAAAATTAATATTGTTACGACCGATAACAGCGGTGTTAATGCCCATACTGTTGCCAACGAAATATTCCCCGCAACGGGCGGATTCAATGTTTGGGGCACTCATACGGTTAACGCGTTGATTGAGCCCGGTGACTCCATCATTATTAAGCTGGTCTCGGCCAGCGAGCAAGGCCCGAACATAGATTCTATTACTGTTAGGCAATAATGAATTATTGCTGCAAAATTGAGCCGTCCGCTGGCTCTATGCAAGCAGTGTAAATTGCTCACTGATGTAAGGTTGTTAGCGTGACTAGATGCTTATTGTAGGATAAATCTCACAGGGTAAACGCCCATATTCCGATGGGCGTTTTGAGATTT